>CAJKNS010000139.1 GCA_905201305.1 uncultured Eubacteriales bacterium | reverse complement strand
CACCCGCACCTATTCCGGCCAGCCTAATGTAGGCAACGGCGCAGAAATGGATGCCATTTCCGCTGTGGTCCTGGGCGGCACCAGCATGACCGGCGGCGTAGGTACCATTGGCGGAACTGTCATCGGCTGTCTGGTCATTGGCTTCATGAACAACGGCATGAACCTTATGGGCATCGATTCCTCCTGGCAGTATGTTGTCAAGGGTATTGTGGTCCTGTTGGCTGTGTTCATCGACTATGTGAAAAAGGAAAACAAATTTTCTGCCGTTAAGGCAAAATTTTTACATAAAAAGTAAACCTGACCACCTATCAAATCAATTTTATAATAAGGAGAGACCATTATGTTAGTTACTATGAAAGAAATGCTCATCGAGGCCAGAAAAAGAGGCTACGCAGTAGGCGCATTTGAGTTCTGGTCCTATGATTCCGCCAAGGCTATTGTGGAGACTGCCGACCGCTTGGGGATGCCTGTGATCCTGCAGGTGGGCCACTTTGAGGGAGACTATATGGACGGCTATGTGAACGCCAGACGCATTGCAGATATGATGGCAGAGCTCTATCCCAATGTACCTATTGCCCTCCACCTGGATCATGCCGAGACCTATGAAGAGGTCAAGAAGGCTCTGGATGCAAACTTCACTTCTGTCATGATCGATGCTTCTGCCAAGCCCTTTGAAGAGAACATCGCTCTGACCAGATCCGTTGTGGAGATGGCTGCCAAGTACGGTGCTTCCACCGAGGCTGAGCTGGGGACTCTGTCCGGCAACGAAGGCCTCATTGAGGGTATGGACCTGCAGACCAATCCCGAGCAGGCAAGAGAGTTTGTAAAGCGTACCGGCGTTGACTGCCTGGCTGTTGCCATCGGTACTGCCCACGGCTTCTATACCGAGACGCCCAAGATCAACATTGAGCGTCTGAAGGAGATCGCTAAGATTGTGGACATCCCCCTGGTGCTCCATGGTGGCTCCGGCACCCCTGAGGACAAGGTCCAGGAGGCTGTCCGCAACGGTATTGCCAAGGTCAACATCTGCACTGAGCTCATTGCAGCCTTTGGCAAGCGCATGAGCGCTGCTCAGACTGAGGACGGCTTCAAGTACAATGTATGGGCCCTGTTTCGCGAGGGCATGATGGCCGGCGAAGCTCTGGTCGAGAAGAAGATGAGACTGTTCAATCCCGATAACGTGGTCTACAGAGAGAAGTAAGCCAGGGAAAGGAAACCACCTATGAAAGTTCTGTGTGTTGGCCTGATGGTCTGCGATGTGCTGGTTAAGCCTGTCAGCGCAGAAGTCCTGAAAATGGATACATGCACTGCGGAATCCGTGGATCTGAAGGTGGGCGGCGACGCCTGCAATGTAGCGGTGAATCTGCAGGGCTTGGGGGCAGACGCCACCCTGCTCAGTGCAGTGGGAGATGACTTTTACGGAAAGTTCATCCTGGATTATCTGGTACAGAAGGGCCTGGATACCGATCAGATTCTGACAAGAGGCAGAGAAACCTCCCGGACGGCTGTGCTGATTTCTGAAAATGGAGATCGCTGCTTTCTTTCAAAGAAAGGAGCCTGTCATCAGCTGAGCCCGGAAGATGTAACAGATGCAATTCTTGAGAACTTTGATGTACTCTATATTGGCAGCATCGGAGATCTCCCCCAGTTTGATCGGGGCAATCTGGCAGGTCTCCTGGCGAGAGCTAAGAGGTTGGGCCTTATTACGGCCCTGGATGTCACTGGAGAGGTGGATGAGGAAACTCTGTCCCGCATGGAACAGGCCTTTCCGTATCTGGATCTGTTCCTCCCCAGCATCCGGGAGGCACAGAACATGACAGGCTGCCGGGAGCCAGAGGACTGCCTGAGGGCTCTGGCGGACAAAAAAATCAATACAGTTTGCATGAAAATGGGAGCGAAGGGTTCTGCTTTCCTGAAGGAAGGCACTCTTTCCCTTATCCCGGCCTTCCCAGCCTGCTGTGTGGATACCACTGGGGCCGGTGATGCCTTTGTTTCAGGTTTTCTGGCGGCAATGACCTGCGGAGGTACCAAGGAGCTCTGCTGTAGAGTCGGTAATTATACTGGCGGCAGAGCGGTCGAACATCTGGGGGCCCATGTGGAGCTGGGCAATATCCAAGATATTATAGAGAAAGTTACGGATGAGGTATAAACTATGAGCTATGAAACCCATCAGAAGGTTCTGAACGACGTCAATCAATTTATGGAGGAGCATAACCCCCATGTCCGCACTTCCAAGTGGAGAGAGCATTACCATTTCATGATGCCCACCGGCTGGATCAATGACCCCTGTGGCCTGGTCTGCGCTGATGGCACCTACCATATGTTCTGCCAGCATCAGCCCTACAAGGGCACCTGGGGTCAGATGTTCTGGGGCCACAGCACCAGCCGTGATATGATCCATTGGGAAAAGCCTGAGGAAGGCATTGCTCCCAGCGAGGACTATGACGGTTGGACAGGCGGCGGTATTTTTACCGGCAGCGCCATCTATGAGGACAACGAGATCAAGGTTTTCTACACCGGCTGCAGCGAAGCCCGGCAGGTCCAGTGCATGGCTACCTCCAAAGATGGAGTCCATTTCGTAAAGTCCGAGCACAACCCCATCATTCCCAAGGCCCCCGAGGGCACCAATCCCCACGACTTCCGGGACCCCAAGGTCTGGAAGCACGGCGACTGGTACTATATGGTCACCGGCGGTACCCGGGGCGCCAGTGCGCTGCTGGATGAATCCACCTATGCGAAGAACGGTTATGGCCGTGTGTTCCTGCATCGATCCCAGGACCTGATCCACTGGGAGTTTGTCAATGATCTGGTGGAAAGCCGGGGCGAGCTGGGCACCATGCTGGAGTGCCCCAATTTCTTCCCCATGGATGACGACACCTTTGTGCTGATCTATTCTCCCATGGGCATGCCTCAAAGAAAGACAATTTATCTGACAGGTAAATTCAACTATGATATCGGCAAATTTAACTGGAACGTCATGGGCGAAGTGGATTGGGGCTATGATTACTATGCCCCCCAGGTTTTCACCGATCACACCGGACGTACTCTGATGTTTGGCTGGATCGGCTCCTGGCCCTTCATGCCCTGGAATCATCTGAAGTACGATACCAGTGAGGACGGTTGGGCCGGTAGCATCAGCCTTCCAAGAGTTTTGACCCTTTGCCCGGATGGCAAGCTGAAATTTGAGCCTGCTCAGGAGGTCAAGTCCCTGAGAACTGACTGCGTTCGTAACTATGCGGGCCAGATCCTGGAAAACGGTGTACCTTTCTTCTATGATGCAGGAGCAGATAACGTTCACTGCGAAATTGAAGTGGAGCTGGAGATGGAGCCTTCCGTTTCTCAGGTGGTCTTTGAACTGCGCCAGGTAGGCGAAAATTCCACCCGGTTTATCCTGGACCGTAAGGCCGGTGAACTGGTGTTTGATCGAAGCAGAGCCGGTAATATTGAGAATGGTGTCCGCCGCTGTAACTTTGAATCTGCCGGAGAGAACAGGGTCTGTATTCATGCTTTCCTGGACAGCTGCTCCATGGAGATCTTTGCGGATGACGGGCGCACGGTTATGACCAACAATGTGTTCTCTGCAGAGGGAGAGACCAGGCTGTCCGTCACTTCTCTGGGTGGCCGGACTGCCTTGACAGAGTTTAATACTTACGGTATGGACAAGGTTATTTCCTGGTAAGAAGTTGTCAATGCCCTCTGCTCCTGCTGGAACAGAGGGCATTTTTTATGCTGAAAAAGGAGATTATACGATGAAAGTTCTGAATATCGGCTCCATGAATCTGGATTATGTGTATCAGGTGGACCATATGGTATGCCCCGGCGAAACGGAAGCAACGGGAGAGCGCCATGTATTTCTGGGTGGTAAGGGCATGAATCAGTCCTGCGCACTGGCAAAGGCCGGTGTAGAGGTATACCATGCGGGCCTCATTGGCCCGGAGGGCGGCGCTTTTCTGGAGGCCTGCCATGAATACGGAGTCCATGTCGATTTTATCAAGACAGTAGATGCGCCCACAGGGCATACGATCATCCAGCTTGATAAAAATGCGCAGAACAGTATTCTGCTGTTCGGTGGTGCCAACCGGATGCTCACAGAACAGTATGTGGATGAGGTCCTGAGTTATTTTAACAGGGGGGATGTACTGCTTCTGCAGAATGAGGTGAATCTCCTTCCCTATATTGTGAATAAAGCCTACGAGAAGGGAATGCAGATTGCATTGAATCCTTCTCCCTATAATGAGGACCTGGAAGCAGTGGACCTCAATAAAATTTCCATTTTCCTTCTTAACGAAGTAGAAGGTGGCCAGGTCACGGGGAAAACCGACCCGGAGGGCGTCCTCGCTGCCCTTCGGGCACGGTTCCCCAAGACCCGGATTATGCTGACATTGGGTATGGATGGGTCTATTTATGCAGATGAAGATCAAATGATTCGTCAGCCTGTGTTCCCGGTGAAGGCTGTAGACACGACTGCTGCAGGGGATACCTTTACAGGATATTTTCTGGCTGGATTGACTGAGGGAATGCCTATCCCGGAAATTCTGCAAATGAGTGCCAAAGCCTCGGCAATTGCAGTCAGCCGTGCCGGGGCGGTACCTTCAATTCCCTGGCGCAGTGAGGTTGCAGCCCAGTTGGGCGAAAGCAGATGCATTGACGGTGAGGAGAAAGATAAATGAATGATATTGAAAAGAAAGAACTGAAGAAAACTGCCTGCCGTGTGCGTATGGGCATTCTGGATGCAACTTATGCGGCCCGGTCAGGTCATCCGGGCGGAAGTCTTTCTGCTGCGGATCTGTTTACATATCTCTATTTTAGGGAGCTCCGTATTGATCCTAAGAATCCTAAATGGGAAGATCGTGACCGCTTCGCTCTCAGCAAAGGACACACTGCGCCTGGACTTTATTCAGGAGAAAATAGGGACTGCAGTAGATACCGAGGCGCTGGAGAAACAAGCAGAAGCCATGCGTGGGCAGTTGAAGCAAGTATTGGGGACAAAAATACGGCTGGAACGGCAAATGGATACCTTGGATATTGGTGATCCGCACTACGAACGCAAGATTTCTGATTTGCAGCGTCGATATGATGAACAATATGTCATTGCAGCGGAAATCGAAGAAGAGATTGATGGCGTGGAAAAGCAGATTCGCTGTATCCGTCAGGAGAAGATTTCCGGCGATAACATCTACCGTCTGCTGCTGGCCTTTGATGAAGTTTACCATTCCGCAACGGAGGTCGAAGAAAAAGAGTTTATGAAAACTTTTATCGAAAGAATTGATCTGTACCCGGAAAAGAGGAAGGATGGTTGCTGGATAAAAAACATCGTCTTTAACTTCCCGATACCGATTGACGGCGGGGAAGTAAAGGAATTTCCCTTGGAATCCGAATCAACCGTCGAGTCCATTGACAAGGAATCCGATGTGACCGTCCACTGCGACGGCAGGACCTACACAGTGCCCGCCGGGACGCAGGTGAAGCTCACGCCGGGCGAGAGCATCCATATCCAGCAGTATATGCTGGACGGATGCAGGCGGTTCGGAGACAGATTCCATGCGATCAACGAGTTCGCGCATGACTGCCCGCGCCGCTTCAGTCACTTCTTTGTATGCCACATCCTTCTGGATATAGATTTCTTTCAGCTCATCCGCGTAGATCGTATTGGTCAGAACAGACTGCATATGCAGCAGCCTGTCTTTCCGCAGGAAACCGTATTTTGAATCATCTGACCAGAGCATCATGTGGATATGCGGATGCTCACCCTCGTCGTGAAATGCTGCATACCAGCGAAGCTGCGACGGTGGAATTTGCATGGCTTCCGCAAAGTCTGCCTGTTTGGAGCGCAGAAGCGCCCGCCAGCTTGCGGCGTTATCATAGCCAAGCCGCGCGGCATCCTCGCGGCGCAAAGAATAGATAATTGTCCAGACGTTGCCCTCATGCGTTTTCAATTCTTGCATGGTCTTTTCCAAATCGACGTGCGGCTCTGCACCGAAGAGTCCATGCCCCTCATGCTTTTTCGCGCGCGGGCGGGTAGCAATATAGCGCATATAAATGCCCTCTGCGTCCTCATTCAAGATTTCTACACCGTCACGTGTAGCGATATATTTCATATAACGACCAGCCCGTTTTTTGCTGAGAAAGCCGCTTTTCTGAATCAGCTTTGCCATCCGTTACAACGCCTTTTCCTGTTGCAATACGTCCACAAACGAGATTTTTCCGTTTGTACCCCTGACCTGATCCATGCTGAGCGTGTGCATTTTCATGTACCGTGCCGCGTCAATATCTGTATCCGAAGCGAGAATGTGATTGTTGACGTTCTGCTCGACC
>CAJKNS010000138.1 GCA_905201305.1 uncultured Eubacteriales bacterium | reverse complement strand
GCTAGACGTGCTGCTCAGCGACACAGTTGGCTTTATCGCCAAGCTGCCCCACAATCTTGTGGAGGCATTTCAGGCAACGCTGGAGGAACTGCAATACGCGGATTTGCTGCTTCATGTGATTGATGCGTCGGACCCGGAGCGGGAGGCGCACATGGAAGTGGTGGAAAAGCTGGCGTCCCAGCTGGCGCCGCAGGGGGTTCCGATTATTGAGGTTTACAACAAGGCGGATTTGGTGGAGCCCCAGCTGCTTCCAGTGGGCGAAAACAAGGTGGCGATTTCTGCGGCAACCGGCACAGGGCTTTCGAAGCTGCTGGAGCTGGTGGAGCAGAATCTCGACACCGGCGTGAAGCGCGTTACCATGAAGCTGCCCTATTCGGCGGCTGGCGAGGTGGACCGCATTCATCGGGAGGGAAAGGTGTTCTCATCCGAATATGAAAATGACGGTATTCTGGTGGACGCTGCCCTGAGCCGGGAGCTCCAGGGACAATATCGGGACTATATCCAGTCCTGAGGAAGGGAGGTGCGCCATGACCGAGTATTATCTGCCCACAGGCTACGGAACGTCGGAATTTGTGGAAAAGAAATCCCGCTTTATTGGCGAGGTCTGGCGAATCTCCACAGAAGAGGAAGCTCGGCAGAAGGTTGCGGCGGTGAAGAAAAAGTATCACGATGCCCGGCATAGCTGCTGGTGCTATCTGCTCCGGGACGGAACGGTGCGATATTCCGATGACGGCGAGCCCCAGGGCACTGCCGGTCAGCCCATGCTGGAGGTGTTCTCACGAGAGGGGATCACTGATTGCGTCTGTGTGGTAACCCGGTATTTCGGCGGCATCCTGCTGGGCACCGGCGGCTTGGCACGGGCGTACACAAAAGGGGCAAAGGACGCGCTCTTGGCTGCGGGCGTTTCGGTGGAGCGGCTGTGGGATCGGATCCTGGTTCCGTGCAGCTATGCGCAATTTGAGCGGGTTCGGCAGGAGACGGAAAAGCGCGGCGGCGTGATTGAAGACACCGACTACGGCGCGGATGTGATGCTGACCGTATTAACCCCCGAAGGGGAAACTGCCGGTTATCTGGAATCGCTTACCGAGCTGTCTGCGGGCAGCATTGAGGGCGAAAAGCTGGATCAGGTATTCCGCGGTGTGCCGGTGAAGCTGCCGGAGACTGTATAAGACCCGAAAAGTCGGCAGGTAAACTGTCACAATTGAATATAAGGGGTGCTGACTATGACGATTCGTGAGGAACTGGAACAGCGGGAGCACATGATGCTCTCACCCTGGGCAGCCAGGGCAGATGAAACCAGGGGACGATTGCGCCCGGAAGAGGAAAACGAGGTGCGCACCTGCTATCAGCGGGACGTGGATCGGATCGTCTACTGCAAGTCGTTCCGGCGGCTCAAGCACAAAACCCAGGTGTTTTTGCAGCCGGAGGGGGACCATTACAGAACCCGCCTGACCCATACGCTGGAGGTCATGCGAATTTCCAGAACCATCGCCCGGGCGCTTCAGCTCAACGAGGATTTAACCGAAGCCATTGCCTTTGGTCACGATCTGGGTCACACACCCTTTGGCCATGCAGGGGAAAAAGCCCTCAGCGATATCACCGGCAAGGCGTTTCGGCATAATGAGCAGTCTCTCCGGGTGGTGGATCTTTTGGAGAAGGACGGCGAAGGACTGAACCTGACCTATGAAACCCGCATGGGCATTGTGGGTCACACCGGCGACTTTATTCCCGAAACCCTGGAGGGGCAGATCATTCGGCTGGCAGACCGGATCGCCTACATCAACCACGATATTGACGATGCCCGACGGGCGGGAATTCTCAGCAACAGCGATATTCCCAAGAATATCACCGACGTGCTGGGGCAGACCCATTCC
Source organism: uncultured Eubacteriales bacterium (assembly GCA_905201305.1). Lineage (GTDB taxonomy): Bacteria > Bacillota > Clostridia > Oscillospirales > Oscillospiraceae > HGM13006. The sequence goes on along the minus strand of CAJKNS010000138.1, from coordinate 4,456 downwards.
CAGCGAATCAACACCCTGGTCATGGACATCATCCACCATTCTCGGGGACTGGACCATCTGGAGCGGGATCCGGAGGTGGCGGATGCCATGGAACGGCTCCGGGAGTTTATGTTTGAACGGGTTTACCGGAATCCCGTGGCAAAGGGCGAGGAGTCCAAGGCAAAGGATATCATCGGAATGCTCTATGACTACTATTTAAAGCATCCCGGCAAGCTGCCGCCGGATTTTCAGCCCCAGCTGAGCTTTGACGGAATAGAGCGAACGGTGACGGATTATATCGCCGGTATGACGGACAAATATGCCGTCTATAAATTCAGTGAAATCTTTATCCCCACGGCATGGCAGGTCCGTGGATAAAATTAGATGTATCATTTTGCGGAAATTTGGAAATCATCCAGAAGGAGGTGTGCACCTTGGCGTTTCCCGAGGCGTTTTTGCAGGAGCTGGAAGAGAAGAATCCCATTGAAGACGTGGTGGGGCAGTATGTAACCCTGACGCGCCGGGGCAGCAATCTCTTTGGACTGTGCCCATTTCACAATGAAAAAACCGCCAGCTTTTCCGTGGCGCCGGAAAAGGGAATCTTCTATTGCTTCGGCTGCCATAAGGGCGGCGGCGCTATCAACTTTATTATGGAGATCGAGGGGCTGGATTATCCCGACGCTGTGCGGTTTTTGGCACGGCGGGCAGGGATGGAGGTGCCGGAGGACGATCCCAGGCGCGTTTCCAGTCTCCGCCGAAAGGAGCACCTTTGGAAGCTCTGCCGGGATGCGGCACTGTTTTACCACAATACCCTGAAAAGTCCTCAGGGGCAGGAGGGACTGCGGTATTTACTGGGGCGGGGGCTGACGAAAAAGACCATCGTGTCCTTCGGCTTGGGCTTTGCACCCAATCAGTGGGATGGGCTCAAGCGGGCAATGCTGGCAAAGGGCTACACCATTGAGGACTTGCAGGACGCCGGACTGGTTCGCACCAAGCGCCGGGAAAAGACCGATGAAAACGGCAACACCGTGGAGTCTGTCAGCACCTATGACTGGTTCCGGAACCGGGTAATGTTCCCGATTATCGATGTGCGGGGCAATGTCATCGGCTTCGGCGGACGTGTGATGGATGGGTCCGAGCCCAAATATTTAAATTCTCCTGAGAGCATGATCTTCAACAAGCGGAAAAATCTCTTTGCCCTGAACGTGGCGAAAAAGACAAAGATGGAGATGCTGGTGCTCACCGAGGGGTATATGGACACCATCTCCATGCATCAATATGGCTTTGACTGCGCCGTGGCATCTCTTGGCACCAGCTTAACTCAGGAGCAGGCGGGCATGCTGTCGAAATACACCAAGCAGATGGTCCTCTGTTATGACGGAGATCAGGCGGGGCAGAATGCGGCAAAGCGTGCCATTGGCATTTTGGAGAAAACCGGCATCACCGTGAAGGTGCTCCGGATGCAGGGTGCAAAGGACCCGGACGAATTCCTGAAAAAATACGGAGCGGAACGGTTCAAGAAGCTCTTGGGCATGTCGGAGAATCAGGCGGTCTACCAGCTGGAAAGCATCCGGCGGAAATATGACCTGACCACTGACGACGGCAAGGTGGAGTTTCTGAAAGAAGCTGCCACTTTAATTGCCTCCATGGATTCCTCCGTGGAGCAGGAGGTCTACAGCACCCGAGCGGCGGAAATGGCAGGAATTGAAGCCAAAGCCATGCAGCTGGAGGTAAGCCGTGCCTATAAACGGCGCATCAATGCCAGAAAAAAGCGGGAGGAGCGGCAAAACCTCCGTCCTGCGGAACAAATCCAGCCCACGGTGTCGGGGCTGAAATACGACAATGTCCGGTCAGCGGTGGCAGAGGAGGGAATCCTCAGTCAGATCCTTCTGGAGCCTGCACTGCTGGACCTGACCAAAAGTCTGAAACCGGAGCAGTTTTCCGCGCCGCTGCTGGGCAGAGTGTATGCCTGGATGGAAAAGCGGTGGCAGGAGGGGGAGAGTATTTCCATCCCAGCCATGGGCGGAGATTTTACGCCGGAGGAAGTATCTCACATCACCAGAATATCCCAAAAGCAAGAAGGCGTTGTCAGCGAAAAAGCACTTGGCGATTACATAGGCGTGATCCAGTCGGAGGCGGCAAAACGCGGCAGTAAGGATCTGATGGCGGCATTGCATCGCCGCCGGGAACAAAACGGGTATGGAGGATGATATCATGAGCAATACCTCTCAGAAAAAAGTGGACGAGAAGACCCTGAAGGACGTACAGGCAAAGCTCATCGAAAAGGGCAAGGCAGCTGGCGGCAGTCTGGCAACGGAAGAATTCGCAGCTGCAATGGCACCATTGGGCGCGGATATGGACCAGATTGAGGAAACCTATCATGTGCTGTCTGAGGCAGGGATAGAGGTGCTCCCACCGGCGGATGAGCCATTGGATGATGCATCCCCCAGCGCCGAAGAGCTCAGTCAGCTTCAGGAGGAGCTGGATGAGGAGAGCAAAAATGAAGAAGCGGAACCCCAGGTGGAGGAATACAGCACCGGCGATCCGGTGAGAATGTATCTCCGGGAAATCGGAAAGGTGCCCCTGCTGACGCAGGAACAGGAGCAGGAGCTGGCAAAGCGCATTGCCCAGGGCGATCAGGAGGCTGCCAAGCAGATGACCGAAGCTAACCTGCGGCTGGTGGTTTCCATTGCCAAGCGCTATGTGGGCAGAGGCATGCAGCTGCTGGATCTGATTCAGGAGGGCAATCTGGGACTGTTAAAGGCGGTGGAGAAATACGATTTCACCAAGGGCTTTAAGTTCTCCACTTATGCCACCTGGTGGGTTCGTCAGGCGATTACCCGTGCGCTGGCGGATCAGGCGCGGACCATCCGGATTCCCGTCCATATGGTGGAGACCATGAACAAGCTGACCCAGTGCTCCCGAAAGCTCCAGCAGGAGCTGGGACGGGAGCCCACGGTGGAGGAGTTGTCCAAAGCTATGCGCATGACCCCGGAGCGAATCAATGAGATTCGCCAGATGTGTATGGAGCCCGTTTCTCTGGAGTCTCCTGTGGGCGAGGAGGACGACAGCCATCTGGGGGATTTCATTGAGGACAATACCGGCTCCCAGCCTGCCGATGCGGTGTCTCAGGCGATGCTTCGTCAGCAGCTCATGGAGATTCTCGACACCCTGTCAGAGCGGGAGGCAAAGGTCCTGCGGCTGCGCTACGGTCTGGACGACGGCCGTCCCAGAACCCTGGAGGAAGTGGGCAAGGAGTTCAATGTCACCCGGGAGCGGGTTCGCCAGATTGAGGCAAAGGCGCTGCGGAAAATCCGTAATCCCAATCGTTCCAATAAGCTCCGGGATTTCCTGACCTAACAGAAATATTACCGCCGCGTGCTGGGTACTGCTTTGTACCTGCGCGCGGCGGTTTTTACCCTTTGGCAGGAATGCGCCATGTCTTGCCAAAGCACTGGAAACGTGCTATAATTCTAAAGTTATGAACATCAAAACATCTTTTGCGATTTTTATGTGCAAATTCTCCCGGTTCGCCATTCGCAAGCTGGGCAGAGGCGGTACAGATATGCCGGGCAGAATCGCCCTGAAAATCTGTCCGGATTTGCTCGGACGGCTGGCAGAAGGCGTAACGACCGTGATCGTTACGGGCACCAACGGCAAGACCACCACATCTCGTATGATCGAGCAGGCCATGACCGATTCTGGAATCTCCTTCTTTGCCAACAAGACCGGCGCAAATCTCCTCAGCGGCGTAACGGCGGAATTTGCAGCCAATTCAGGCACCTTCAGCGGAAAGTGCCGTTATCCCTATGCCCTCATCGAAGCGGATGAGGCGGCGTTCAAGATGATCTCCACCTATGTGGACGCCAAAACCGTGGTAGTGACCAACGTGTTCCGGGATCAGCTGGACCGGTATGGCGAGGTGACCCATACGCTGGACAACATTCGCATCGGCATTCAGCACAGCCCCAATGCGGTTTTGTGCCTGAATGCAGACGATTCCCTGACGGCTTCCCTCCGTGACGATGTGAAGAATCCCGTGATTTTCTACGGCGTCAATACACCCATCTACAAGGATCGGGTGGACGAGGTGTCCGATGCCCCCTATTGCATCCGCTGCAAGCATGAATATGTCTACGACTATGTCACCTATGGTCATCTGGGCGGTTATCACTGCCCCAACTGCGGCTATGGGCGTCCGGAGCCTCAGGTGGCAGTGACCAGCGTGGTTTCCTCGGATGCAGAGCAGTCTCAGGTGGTGTTCGGCACCGAAAAGGGAACCTATCCTGCCACGGTGAATCTGCCCGGCGGCTACAATATCTATAACGCCTGCGCCTGCATGGCGGCGGCAAGCGTCATGGGCATCGACATGGAGCTGGCGGCAAAGTCGCTTTCCAGCTTTGCCTGCGGCTTCGGGCGCATGGAAAAGTTCAAGATTCACGATGTGGACGTGCGCATGATTCTGATCAAGAACCCC
>CAJKNS010000137.1 GCA_905201305.1 uncultured Eubacteriales bacterium | reverse complement strand
CGGCGGCTGTTTTTAAATCTGGTTAATCTGGACTTTGACGGCGGGGCAATCTGTGCCCAGGAGCTGTTCTGCACGCTGGGCACGGCAGGGACCAACGACATTGGGCTGATGAAGCTCCGACTGTTCTGCCTGCTGGAGAACGCCGCCTGGTTTCTTGCCTTCCGTTCCGGCAAGGATCAATGCATGTCCGACGTCACCCCGCACTATCTGGGTGATTTTCTGGGTGCGGAGAATATGGATGTACTGCTGTCCCATACCACCGCATTCATTCGCCTGCTGGAACGGGAGTTTTCTCCCTCGGACAGCAGTTCCTCCCAATGGATGAACCGAATCCTCGCCTACATCAGCGATCACTATATGGAGCCCCAGCTGACCGTAACATCCATTGCCCATCATTTTGGTCTGCATCCTCAGCAGCTCTCCCGGGATTTCGGACGGCTGGTTGGAACCTCCCCCTCCGCTTACCTGATGGAGATTCGTCTGGACCGTGCCAGGCAGCTTTTGCGGGATTCTGCACTGAGCAATGAGGCAATTGCCGCGCATGTGGGCTTTGGCAGTCCCCGGCGGCTCTATCGCGCTCTCCAGTATTCCGACGGCGTTACCCCGGGTCAGTATCGGAAGCAGCAGCGCTCCCCCCTGGAGGAGTCAGAGTAGATTTCTCTGTTTCAAAATGTCACACTTTGTTTCAAAACAACATTGCTGTGAACAGTCAAATCCCGTACACTGGTCTTAGCAGTTTTTGCTAAGACCAATTTTTTGCCCATATCGGCAGGAACGGAGGAACTATGAAACGAAGAAAGCTTGCAGCAGTCTGTCTGGCAATTGCCATGCTGACCGGATGCCTGACAGCCTGCGGCGGAACAAGTAATTCCGCAGCACAAAGTACGTCATCTGTCCCGGAGGAAGTCACCTCCACTGCACCGGAGCCGTCTTCCACGCCCGCAGCGGAGCCGGAGGACAGCCAGAGCGAGACTTCATCCGCAGCACCGGAGGAAGCAGCAGCTCAGGCTGGCGTACCGGACCCCAACGCAAAAGCCAGCGAGCTGGCGACCTACACCCAGGAGGGCTATGACCTCCCGTTGTTTGACGACACTCTGGAGCTGAGCTACTGGATTCCCATTGAGCACGACCTTGCCAATCTGGTGTCCAGCTATTCCGACATGGAGAGCTACCAGTGGATTCAGGACAATCTGGGCGTCAGCATCGACTGGAACCAGTGCTCTGTGGAAGCCAAAAGCGACCAGTTCAATCTGATGGTTGCCGGCGGCGACTACTGCGACCTGATTGACGGCGTATTTGAGCTGTATTCCGGCGGCGACGATGCTGCCATTGAGGACGACGTGATTCTGCCTCTGGATGATTATATCTACGACTACATGCCCTTCTATACCTCTTATTTCGTCAACGATGATCTTCGAAAGGCTGTGCTCACCGACGCCGGACACTATGGCTCCATCTATCAGATGCGTGCTGAGAAATCCGCGTCCCTGACCAACGGTCCTGTGGTTCGTCTGGACTGGCTGAAGGAATGTGGGCTCCCCTATGACCGGGACAATCTGCCGAAAACCCTGGACGACTGGCACGAAATTCTCACTGCATTCCATAACAAATACGGCGCCGTTACCATCTGGGATCCCACCGGTGTGGAATACATCGGCGCCTGGGGCATTTACGCCTCCATGCCCGGCGGTCAGGGTCCCATGGCAAGCAATCTGGCAGACGGCTTCTACTATGACAAAACCGGCGAAATCTGCTATGGTCCCACCGCAGACCGTTTCCGGGATTATATTGAAACCATCTCCCAGTGGTATGCCGAGGGTCTGATTGATCCCGATTTCATCACCAGCGGTGACCGGAATTACGAAACCACCATGTTTACCTCGGACCGTACCGGTCTTTGGGGCGCCAATAACCTTCAGGAGATCATGGTCAATGTGCCGGATGTGGAGAATATTCTGATGGCAATTCCCAATCCCGTCATTGATGAGGATTCCTATGTCTACGGCGGCTTCAGCAGCTATACCATGAACAGCGCCACTGCCGTTTCTACCCAGTGCAGCGATGTGGAACGGGCGCTGATTTTCCTGGATTGGTTCTTTACCCCCGCAGGCAGCCGCATGGGTACCTACGGCATGGAGGATATCACCTATACCCTCACCGATGACGGTCAGTGTCAGCTCACCGATTTCGTCACTAACAACCCCGATGGACTCAGCGATAAGGTTGCCATTTGCCTGTACTCCACCTTCGGCGCTTATCTCTACGACCCCAGCTTTGACAATGTGGGCATGACTCCCACCAAGGAAGCCTTCTATGAGGTTTGGAAGAGCAACTGGGATCCCGAGAACAGTGTCATTGAAAACGCTGCCTTTACTTCTGAGGAAGCCGCCGAGCAGACCTCCATTCTGGCGGAAATCGGCACCTATGGCGGCACCGTATTTCTGGAGTGGATCACCGGCGTCAGAACTCTGGACGATGCAAGCTGGCAGGAGTATGTTGACACCTGTAATCAGCTGGGCGCTGAGCGTGCGCTGGAGCTGGAGAAAACCGCAGTGGAGCGCTATAACAGCATCTAACCTCCCGTGAAAGAAAGGAACATTCCATGCATCCCTACAGCCATATTCTATCCCCCATTCAGGTGGGAAATCTGCTGCTGCCCACCCGGCTCACCTCGTCGGCAGGCGCGCACTATAGTCAGGAGCTCCCCAACCGGGCACTGAACGGTGCTTCTGTGATCTACATCTCTCACATCATGCTGAAAACCAGCCTGCTTGCCTCGGTGGCAAATCCCAACGGCGTAGACGGTCCCGGCGGTCCCAGAATGTCCGACAAGGACCGAAAGGAATTTGATGCGATTCTCGCCTGCCTGGAGAAAATCCATAATCTCGGCTCCTATGCCATTACCATGCCCATGGGAAATATGCCCCGTCGTCCCGGCGAGCATGGCGGTCCCGGTGGTCCGGATGGTCCCGGCGGTCCGCCCATGGACAATCGTGCCCCCGGCGCAGGACCGGAATCTGAGGGCGGCGGTGATATGCGCTATGACCCCGACAACCCGGAAAAGCAGCTTTATGCCGAACGGGAAGGGGTTATGGGGCACGACATCGGCTGGATCTCTGAGGAAGCCATCCGGGATTACATCGACTCCACCGTGGAAAACGCCGTCAATCTCAAGCTGTTTGGCTTTGACATGCTGAGCATCCACTGCGCCTATCACAACAATATTGCCGACGAATTCTGGTCCACCAAGTGCAACCACCGCACGGACCGGTGGGGCGGCAGTCGGGAAAACCGTGCCCGCCTGATTCTCACCATGTTTGACCGGCTCCGCAAGGCGCTGGGACCGGACTTCCCGCTGGAGATCATTCTCACCGCAGAGGGCATTGGGCACAAATATGAGGATACCCTGTGGCTCATTGAGCAGCTGGGGAAAAACGTCGATGTGGTACACATCCGCACAGATTATAAGGACACCCAGCATCCCATCGGCTATACCGTCACCCGTGAAATGCCCTCGCCCAATCTGGAAATCACCCGGCGGCTGAAGCACGATCTGGTTGCACGGGGCATTGACACGCTGATTCAGGTTTCCGCAGGCTTCTGCAATCCCGATCTCATGGAGAAAACGCTGGCAGACGGCGATGCAGACCTGATTGCCATCCATCGCTTCTGGCATGCCGATCCGGAATTTCTCAAAAAGATTCAGGCGGGTCGGGGCGAGGATGTGGCGCCCTGCGTCAAGTGCAATCGCTGCGGCAAATGCCCGGTGAATCCCTCGGAGGTGTTCGACGACACCACCCGCGCCCGGATCATTCAGCCGGTGACCAGGAAAAAGAAGGTTGCCGTGGTAGGTGGCGGACCCGGCGGTATGTATGCGGCAATGCTGCTGGCAGATCGCGGGCATCAGGTTACGCTGTATGAGCAGAAGGAAAAGCTGGGCGGTCAGCTGTGCCATGCGGATATGGTGGACTTCAAGTGGCCCATGGCAGACTACATTTCCTGGCTGGAGCGGCAGCTTCGGAAGCGGGAAAACGTCACTCTGCACCTTGGCACGCATATCACCCCCATGGAATTAACCCAGGAGGGCTATGACGACGCCGTAATTGCCATTGGTCCCCGGTTCCGGAATCTGAATATTCCGGGCCTCACCGCAGAAAACTCCTGCCATGTGCTGGAGGCATACGAGCGTGCCGACCAGCTGCCGGAGCAGGTTGCCATCATCGGCGGCAGCGAAACCGGCACCGAAATCGGCATTTATCTTGCCAAGAAGGGGCGCAAGGTAAACGTCATGACCCGGCAGGGGATGCTCTGCCCGGAAACGCCCCACTCTCACTATGTCATTATGATTATGGATTACTTCAAATCCATCCCCACGTTTTCCTATACCACGTTTGTAAAGCAGTACCTGTCCTATCAGGACGGCTTCCTCCACTATCTTGCCAAGGATGGCAGCGAGCAAACCGTCCGGGCAGATTATGTGGTGGTCTGTGCAGGCTCTGCGCCCATGCATCAGGAAGCCATGGAATTTGCAGACTGCGCCGGACAGGTCCACTATATTGGCGACTGCGTATCTCAGGGCAATGTCCACGATGCAACCCTGGCAGCCTGGCGTACTGCAAACCGGATTTAACAGAAGGAGATAGATTGCATGAAAGGAATTTATACCATTGAAAATCCCACCAAGGAAGCGCTGAAGCCAGCAGGCAGTCCCCCTCCCGGCAGTCCTGTCGGTGGTCCTCCCGCCGGTGGTCCTCCTCCGATGGGTGGTCCCATGGCAGCAACGCTGACCCTGAAATGGGACGGCAGCACTGCGCTCTGGACCAACGAAATGGGTCAGGAGGTTGTGTTGGAGGATCTCAAGGAAACCGCCGACACCTTGACCTTTACCGCCATGGCTGGTCCCGCTCCCATTGAATGGACCATTCATAAGGACGGAGGCAGCTTTATCGCCGTCTCCCATCGCGGCGCAGATATCCACGGAAATCCCCCGGTGGATACCACCTGTAAGGTAAGCTACCAGGCACTTTAATCCCATTTATATTTTGTTTCACATACCTGCCATACCCCTATTTCCAAATCAACAAATGGAAATCGCCGCAGCTTTACAGCAATCAACCGCCATTCACCAAAACAGCCAGCCCTTTCGGGCTGGCTTTCCTGCATGTTTCTCTTATTTCAGCGCTTCCAATTCCGCCAAAGACAGTCCGCGCACCAGAATCGAATTTTGATTCCGGTCCACCGCATACTTTTCCGCATTCCGGAGTGCCGTCTGATAATCCGCGTCACCAACGATTGCATCCTTTGTTGTGCTAGTCAGCATCATTCGCCAGTTCTCAACGGTCTTTCCGTCCACCCGGTATTCCGCCTGCGGATTTCTTGGAAGTACCGTTTCCGTTCCCTCTGTCAGCGCAATTGCCCCAAACGGGCTGCCGCTGGCATCTCGATAGAATTTTGGTGCTGCGACATAAGCGTCGTTCCAATCCGCCGCCGGCTTCTTCGCCTTGAACCGCTCAAAAAATCCCACTTCAATCAATCCCCTTTGCATGGCTATGATCTAATATGCCCAATTGTAGCACCGCACCTTTTTATTTACAACCGCCCATTTTCCGCCGCTCCCATAAAAATCCCGCATCGACCGGAATACAAATTCCAAGCCGATGCGGGGTTTTATGCTTTATTTTCTCAGATTCTGCACGCGGCGGCATAGCCGTCCCGCATTGCGTTCCGAATATCACCGGATCGGCGACAGTCACCAATCACATGGACGCTGGGGCACAGCAGCCCATAGCGGGTCACATCCTGCTGCCGCGGCGCCATACCGCAGGACAGCACAACGTTGCCGCAGGGGAGCTTATGCCGTTCTCCCGCCGACTGATAAACCACATAGTCCGGTCCGATTTCCACCGTCTGACTGCGGGTTAAGATGTGCAGCTTCGGTTCCTTCTGCCAAATCTCCTCCATAATCTCCCGATAGTGGACGTCATGGGCGTTATATGCCGCCTTTTCCCGGCGGGTCAGCAGCGTCACCTGATGCCCCCGTCTTGCCAGAAACAGCGCCGTCTCCAATCCGGTTTCCGAGCCGCCGACCACAACAACCTGCTGTGCCAGCTGCTCCGGATTTTCATAAACGGAAAGCGCAGAAATTCCAAACTCCGCACCGGGAATGTTGGGCTGCACCGATTCTGCGCCCAGCGCAAGAATCACCGCTTCAAAGCCCATGGCTGCAATCAGCCCCGGCGATGCTTCGGTCCCGGTTTTTACCGTAACCGAGCTTTTTTCCAGCTGGCGAATCAAATGCTCCTTCAGCATCCGAACCGGCCATTTAAAATCTGCCGTTCCCGCAGGATTCAGCTGTCCGCCCAATTGGTTTTCCCGCTCAAACAGTACCGTTTCATGCCCCAGTGCTGCGGCAGTCAGCGCAGCCTCCATG
>CAJKNS010000136.1 GCA_905201305.1 uncultured Eubacteriales bacterium | reverse complement strand
TTTGGAGCCCTTTGGCGTGTCTTTCTCCTCTATCTTTCTTCACGAGAAGAAAGATAGAGCCCCCGGAGGGACCGGAAGTCGGTAAACAAATCAGGTCGGTAAATACGTAAAACAAAAATAGTTGCGCCCCCGGAGGGCGTAGGTTGAGTAGAGAGGTTGGTAAACACGAAAAACCCAAAACACAAACCAAACGCGCTGCAACCTCCCATTGCAGCGCGTTTGATGCTTATTCTACACTCCTCACAACCCCAAAGAACAGCGGCGAGCCATCCGATGCGGTAATGAGATACAAAAACGGGCGATTGAGGTTCATCTCTACCACCGGCGCTTCACCCGGCGCTGCTGCGCCAGCCTCCATTCCCGCAAGGGAATAGGACGCAGCCTCGATGCCGTCCTCATTCACGGCAATATGGGTGCCCTGAATCACCGAGGACAGATAAAGGGGCGTATCGGCAATAGCACTGAAGCTGGCAGCATCGCTCTCAAAGGCATCGGTGACCCCAGCGGCGGTGAGGGCATCCTTGAGGTCCAGATCGGTGTCCGTTGTGAACTTGGGCACGCTCCATTCCACCTGAGCGGCTTCATAGCTGCTGTCCTCAAACATCTCCCACAGGGTATCCTCGGAAAGCAGGTCGTCCACGGATACGCCGTCCTTTGGCAGCACCACATACATCTGTCCGGAGCTCAGCTGGAGATAGCTCTTGGTATACCGGTCCGTGACCACCGCTTCGCCGCTCATATCCGTGTTCTGCATAAAGTCGCAGGTGGTCTGGGTGCCGTCCTGAGCGGTGAAGGTGTCCTGCACGGTGTCCAGAAACTGTTCTACCCACTGGCTGTGATAATAGACGGTGTTCACTGCCGCCATGACCGTGTTGGGACTCATGCTGAAACTCTCCAGCCGGTCCGCCATGAGATTGCCGGTGTGCTGATTGATCCAGGCGGCAAGGGGCGCATTGGCAGCGCCGGAGGAAAAGTCCGCCGCATATACGTCGCAGTAGTAGTTCATGGCAGCCTGCATCACCCAATCCTGATGGAAGCCCACCTGATTTTCTCCGTCCTGCTGCTTTTCGTCCAGCCACAGGGAATTTGCAAACTCCAGATGGTCCATATCGGTGTCCTGCTGGTTTACCTGATAGAGCTTTTGCATCTGGGTTTTCAGGGTGTCCACATCCCCCTGACCGAGCAGGCTTAAAAGCTGCTCCTGGGTAGACCCCTCTGCGCCGCTGGTGATGACGGACAGCACCTGATACAGGCTCACGGGGGAGAAGCAAACGCTGTCGTCCGTGCCGGACAGCACCTTGGAGCCCAGCTGATAGGCAAAGGCATTGAGGGCATAGGAGGTATCCTCCGACACCTGATTTTCCTGCCATGCCTTGATCCGCTCCGCGTCCGTTTGAGGCATAGCGGGGCTCTGAGCGGCTGAGAGCAGCGCAATTCCGTCACTATCCAGCGGATTGGCAGAAGCCTTGGGGACATCCTCCCCTGTGCTGCCATTCTCTGCGCTGGGGGCAGGGGAGGACAGGGTTTCCGGCGGATTTGTGGGCGCAGAACTGCCCGATGTCCATGGCTTTACATACAGCATCGTGCCGCCCAATCCAATCAAAATCGCCGCGCAGGCAGCCAATGCCGCGATTTTCAGAACCGGCGGCTTTTGGGGCTTTTTCGGGCGCTTTCGGGAGTCCATAATGTATTCGTCCTGGGCATTTCCCAGGAGCTTTAAGAGTTCAAAGGAAGTCATAGGTTGATCCCCGCTTTCTCCAGCATGGTTTTCAGCTGCTTCCGCTGGCGAAAGAGCAGGGAGGTGACCTTACTCTCGCTCATGGAATAGGCGGCGGCAATGTCCCGAATGGAGCTCATGTGCCAGTACCGGCGGAGGAAAATATTCCGCTGGGTTTCCGGCTGCTGGGACAGAAATTTCCGAATCACAAGGATGACCTCCTTGGCATCCAGCTGACCCTGTGGGGTTTCGGTGCCGGAGACGCATTCGTTTAGCTCGTCCAGTGCCAGCACCGTTTCGGTGCCCCCGCGCTTTTCGGCAGTGAGATACCGGTAGCGGTCCAGCGCCAGATTCCGGGTGATTCTGCCCAGCCAGGCACGAAAAATCCGGGGCTTTTGGGGCGGAATCCGGTTCCAGACCGTAAGATAGGTGTCCGAGACGCATTCCTCGGTTTCCTCCCGGGTGCTTAAGATCCGGTAGGCAATGCCCTGACACCAGCTGCCGTATTTTTCATGGGTGGCTGTGATCGCCTGTTCGCTTCGCTTCCAATACAGCTGATAAATTTCTTCATCTTCCATTGGGAGACTCCTCTCTCTTTTTTGATGCAAATCCACACAAATGTGTCGTCGGGCTACAGCCGATCTTTTTCGCCGGAAATGCGTTATTTTTTCTTGACATACACAAAGTATGCCTGCGAAAAACTGCCTTTTTCCGACGAAAAATCTTTGGCTGAATCCTCGTCGCCAATTCATTTGGTATTGCCGTTATTAGCTTTTTCAATATAACATTTTACTTGCGGAATTGTCAAGACAGCGGGGCGGAGTTTTCGAAATTTAAGCGGTATTGTCATTCTGGCACGGTTTTGTGCAAAGGTTTTGTGCAACTTTTTGATTGGCAGAAGTCTTTTGGCGTGTTCTGATGTAATCAGGATATCCACCTTTGGCAAAAACTATGCTATAATGCAGGCATACAACGGAAAGGGACGATCCTTATGACAATAAAAAAGGCGAACCGCGTGCGCTGGCTCACGGCACTGATCCTGTTTCTATGTACCGCAGGCATTTATGCACTGGCAAAGCACTGTCCGGACCTGCTGTTTCCCTGGTATCAAAGCGGCAGCCGAACGCTGCTGAGCCTGTGGGGGCATGTGACGGATTTGTTTCCCTTTTCTCTCTTGGAGTGGGGCGGATTGGGACTGATCTGGCTGGCACTGGGCTGGACCCTCAAGGTCATCAGCCGGAGAAGGGGACTGGGAAAGCTGTGCTCCACGGCGGCGCTGATTGCGTCCGCCATTGTATTCCTGTTTGTAGCCCTATGGGGGGCGGACCAATTTGCCCCGACCTTTACCAGCACCACGGACTATACCCGGACAACGTTTACGCCGGAGGAAGCGGCACAGGCGGCGGAATACTATCTGGAGATGGCAAACGCCTATGCGTTGGAGAGCCCCAGAGATGAAAACGGCGTGACGGATTTCGGCACATTTTATCCCCTGGCGCAGCAGGTGGACAGCGGCTTTGCCTATCTGAAAAGCACATATGGGTCGCGGTTTGACATTCTGCCGGTGCAGCCCAAGGCAATGACGTTTTCCAGACTTATGGACTTATGCGGTCTGACGGGCATTTTCACCGCCTACACCGGAGAGATGACCGTCAATCGGGACACGCCGGACGTATCCCTGCCCTTTACCATCAGCCATGAGTGCGCCCACCGGACTACGGTAACCCAGGAGGCGGATGCAAACTTTGCGGCATTCCTTGCCTGCGTCCATTCGGAGGATACGAGATATCAGTATTCCGGCTATTATTCAGCGTTTATCTATTGCTACAATGCCATTGCCAAAACAGACAAGGATACCCAGGCGATTTTATGGAATGGCATGAACGATCAGCTTCGGGCGGATGTGCTCAGCGCCAACGCCCACTATGCCCAGTTTGAGAAGCCCATCAAAAAGGCAGCCCAGAAGGCGAACGACAGCTATCTTCACTCCTTTAATCAGCCTACCGGCGTCAATAATTACGGCGCGGTGGCAGGGGCATTGATGGCGTGGTATTGGACGGAAATCGGATAAAAAAAGCACGACGGCTACAGCATCCTGTAGCCGTCGTACATATATGGTAGGAGTGATTGTGTGAAAAGTTGTTGCGCAGCACCGGTCCTCTGGCAAGGACCGGATCGCTGTGCCGAATGAGCGGCTTCTGGCTTCCGCACATTCAAAGAAAAGAAGGAGATATGAATTGTGGTCCATGGCACTGGCATACCATGTTTTGTTTGAGATGTATCACTTGTTACATACATCCTGACCACGCTGCCATCTTAGCATATGTTTTTAGAACTGTCAATACCTTTTCGACAAAAAATCGCATAAAATATCAAATCGGTAGGAAACGCGCAGAAAAAACCAAAATTATTTTTCGGGCGCGGTGACCAAACTGCGCTGGCATGCGTTTTATAGGTGAAAGCGCTTTCAAGAGGACGCAGAGAGGAGGAAATGCCAATGGATGAAATCGGGCGGTTTGAAGCCTGCTATGCCCAATATGGCGCGATGCTGTTCCGGCTGGCACTCAATCAGGTGGGAACAAAAGAAGCGGCGGAGGACCTTGTGCAGGACGTGTTCCTGAAACGGATGGGACATCGGGAATTTCGGGATGCGGAGCACGAAAAAAGGTGGCTGATCCGCGTGACCGTCAATGCATGCCATTCCTTCTGGCGCAGAGAGGGACGGCTGCGGGAGGTCAGCCTTGCCGGATGCCTGCCTGCGGCGGAGCTTTCTCAGGATCTGCGGCTTCAGGCGGAAGCCATGCTGGAATCCATGGAGCCGGAAACCCGGCTGATCTTCCACCTGCACTATTATGAAGGCTACAGCTTAAACGAGATCAGTGAAATGCTGGGCTGGTCCATGTCCAAGGTGAAAATGCGGCTCAAGCGGGGACGGGACCGGCTGAAGCTCAGTTGGGAGGAATCATAATGCGTGATTTTGATTTATATAAAAACGTGATGGATCAGGTGCAGCCCCCGGAGACGCTGGGGCAGAACATCCGGACCCAGCTGCAGGGAAAGAAATATCGCCGCAGAAGACCCATGCGGGCAGCGGCAATTGCGGTGGCAGCGGTATTGGTGCTGACCGTCAGCACGGGAGCTGCCTATGTGGTACGGAATTGGGACGAGATGTTTTCGAGCTATTTCCAGCCCACGGAGCAGGCGGAGCAGGCGCTGGACAATGCCATGCAGGATATTGACGTTACCGCAGAGGGCAGCGGCGTGACCTTTACCGTCAAGCAGATTCTCGGCGACAGCCAGAGCATGTATGTGACCATGGATATTACCCTGCCGGAGGACATGCGGCCTGAGGTATTGCAGATGTCCGACCTTCGGGCACAGGTAGAGGGCAACGGCTATCTATGGGACGGCGATGAGGACAATTGGGGTGTTTTACAGCTGTTCAAGACAGCGTGCGATCAGGAGAGCGGAACAGCGGTGGGCATCAGCGCCATTGGCGTTGCCCAGCTGGGCGATCAGACGGAACTGGGCACCCTGAAGGAAGCCGGAGAAGCGGTCATCGAGACCGGAGATAACTTCCGGGAATCCCCCATGCCGACTGACACGATTCGATGGGGCAATGGAGCCAGCGCCAGCAGCGATGGCTATAGCTCCCGCTTGCTGGATCAGAAGTACGATGCGGAAACCGGCACCCTGACCGTGATGATGCTGTTTAGCGCAGATGAATCCCTGGCAGGAAAAAAATGTGCTTTGGCGCTGTGCGGCTTCCTGTACGAGAATATCACGGGCTACTATTCCGAGCCTGACAATGGAGAGGGAAAGCCGGTGGAAACCACCTTTAAGGGGCTGAATGCGCCGATTCTGCTGGAGTTCACCGCAGACTATACGCCCTATGAGCAGGACTATATCGTTTGGAAGGACGGCGAGGAAGTCGGCACCATGCTGCTGTCTCCCATCACGGTTTATATAGAGGTGCAGGGAGAGCGGTCAGAGGAAGAATACAGCTCGCTGGAGTCCGCGGCGCTTCGCACCAAAGGCAAATCCATTTTATTTAAGGACTTCCACAGGAATAAGCCTGTGATCGTTTTGAAGGACGGAACACAGATTACGGTGAAGCCGGACAACGCCACCTGGGCAGAGACGGAGAGCGGCTATTACCGTCCGGAGCAGCTCTTCCCGCTGGAGGATGTGGCAGAGGTGCAGATGGAGGGCTTTACGTTCGTTCCGGCGGAATCCTGAACGGGTATTTTGTCCTAGATAAGATGAAAGGCTGTGGTGTGAAAATGGCATCCCAAGCTATCCTCAACGTTCGTTCTGCAATCCGGTCGTTTTTCTCCTATAGGCAGCTACAATTTCCGGTGGCATGTTGTCTATCAGAGCATGAGGCTCACAAAGCTCCTGCTCCGTTTTTCCGTATTTCAGTCTGTCCGCAATCTTTTCCTTGCTGGCATCTTTTGCTGTTTGTAATTCTGCTTCCAGTGCGCTGTTCTCATCAGAAAGCGCTTTGTACGCCTTATCATACTTTCTGAGCTTCGTCCGCAGAGCTTCTGTTGCAGGAACATATTTGTCCAACAATGCCTCCAGTTCTTCCATTTTCGATTTTTTATTAAGAAGATTGGTATCTGTCATCAGTTTCAGTATCTGCTCCTTCATCCGGTTCAGATGGACAGCCTCTTTGAACAGCCGCGGTGGGATATGGTCGCGTCCGGTTTCACTGGCACTCTCGCCGCGCTCCAGATCAGGGTATTTTTTGACCATATG
>CAJKNS010000135.1 GCA_905201305.1 uncultured Eubacteriales bacterium | reverse complement strand
GCCCCCTATCACGAGCCGGGGCAAGCCCACGGACTGAGCTTTTCCGTGGAGCCGGGGGTGGCGATTCCCAAATCTCTGGGGAATATATATAAGGAGATGGAGTCGGATTTGGGACTGGAGATTCCGAAGACCGGCTGTCTGCTGCCCTGGGCAAACCATGGGGTGCTGCTGCTGAATGCTGTCTTGACGGTGGAAGCGCATAAGGCGGGCTCTCATCGGAAGCTTCACTGGGAGCAGTTTACAGATCAGGTGATTCAGGCGACCAATTCCCTGCCCCAGCCCATTGCGTTTGTGCTCTGGGGCAACTTTGCCATCAAAAAAGCGCCGCTGATTCAGACGAATGCTCCGCGATTGGTGCTGACCTCAGCGCATCCCAGTCCCCTGTCCGCCTATCGCGGCTTCTTTGGCAGCCGTCCGTTTTCTAAAATCAACGAGTTTTTTGTGGAAAACGGTCAGGAGCCCATGGACTGGACCTTGGAATAACGAAAAAATCCCGGCTCTTTGCAAAACGCATAGAGTCGGGATTGCTGTATTGATGGGATTACCAGATCATCAGCCGGTCCGCTTCCTTCTGGAGCTCTTCTCGGAAATCCGGATGGGCAATGGAAATCATAGCTTTTACCCGCTGATCCAGGGGCAGATGACGAAGCCGGACTGCACCGTATTCCGTGACAATGAAATCGGCAATGTTCCGCTGAATGGAAACCACTGCGCCGGGAGTCAGCGTGGGCACAATCCGGGAGACGGTGCCGTGCTTTGCGGTGGAGGTGAGTGCCACAATGCCCTTGCCGCCCTTGGAATGAAACGCGCCATAAGCATAGTCCGTTGCGCCGCCGGTGCCGGAGAACTGTGTGCAGCCCAAAGACTCCGAGCAAATCTGACCGGTCAGGTCAATTTCCAACGCGGAGTTGATGGAAACCATGTTGTCGTTTGCCATAATGGTGTTGGGGTTGTTTACATAAGTCAAGGGCAGCACCTGAATGCCCGGGTTAAAGTCAATATACCGGTTGAATTCATCATCGCCCCAACAGAAGGCGCAGATGGATTTGCCTCGGTTGATGGACTTCCTGTCGTTGGTGACCACACCTGCATCCATCAGATGATAGAGAGAGGTGGAGAACATCTCCGTATGAACGCCCAGATCCTTTTTGCTCATCAGGTTCTCTGCCACCGCATGGGGCAAGCCGCCGAAGCCCAGCTGAATGGTGTCGCCATCCTGAATCAGGTCGGCAATGTTACTGGCGATGGTTCTCAGCTCCTGGGAGATGGGAGGAATGGGCGGCGCTGCCACAGGGCTGTCTGCCTTGATGAAGTATTCCACCTTTTCAATGGGAATCCGGGTGGAGCCATAGGTATGGGGAAGATTTTCGTTGATCTCAAAGATATGAAGATCGCAGCAGTCAAACATCTCATATTCCGTCTGCTGGCTCATGGACATATACACATAGCCGTATTCATCCGGCGGGGTGACGGAAGCCAGGAATACGTTGGGCTTTTTTGCTTCCTTCAGGCAATCCGCTGCCATGTGGATGTTGTGGGGGGCATAGTGAACCCGGCGGCTGGGATGCACCTTCCGAAGAATGGGACCGTAGAACACCGTAAGGATATCAATCTTTCCTGCCATAGAATCGTCCATCAGGAAGGGGTACTCCTCTGCGGGATTGGTGCACCATACGGTGACATCGTGTACCCGATCCGCAATGGTATGCAGCTTCCGCAGCATATTTCTGGGTTCACAGCCATAGAAACCAAGGGTGATGGTGTCGCCGGACTGAATCAGGTCCAGTGCCTGGTCAATGTTAATAAATTTCGACTCATAGAGAGCTTGCTGCTTATCGTTCATGTTGACTACTCCTAACCGAGAAAAGGTACGCTGCCGTGCAGCAAATGATGCATTTACTCTCTATTATATCCTAAAATTCACCATCACGCAAGGGAAATGTGAAGATTTTGTGAAAACTATATGGAAAAATGGACGAAAAATACCTCCCACAGCTGTGAGAGGTTTGTCCGCTTCAATTACAGCATTTGTGCCGCTGCGGGAATGTCACCAACACCGTCGAGAATCAGACGGGGACGATAGGGAAATTCCAGCATATTTTCCCGGGTGGTAACGCCGGAGAGCACCAGGACCGTATCCAGTCCGGATTCGATGCCTGCAACAATATCTGTGTCCATCCGATCTCCGATAATGGCGGCATCCTCAGAATGGACCCCCAGCAGCTTGAGCCCCGTGCGCATCATCAGCGGATTTGGCTTTCCCACATAATACGCCTTTTTTCCGGTGGCAAGCTCAATGGGCGCCAGCAAGGCGCGGCAAGCCGGTGCAATTCCCGTTTCTGTGGGACCGGTGAGGTCATAGTTGGTACCGATGAGCTTAGCACCGGCGTTGACCAGACGAATGGCTTTTGTAATCATCTCCAGATTATAGCCGCTGGCCTCCCCCACCACCACGTAGTCGGGATTGACATCGTTATAGGTAATGCCTGCATCGTAGAGGGCGTTAAGAATTCCATGCTCCCCCATTACATAAGCGCTGCATCCCGGCGCCTGACTGCTGAGGAAGTGTGCGGTTGCCAATGCACTGGTGTAAAAGTGGGATTCGTCCACATCCAGCTCCATACGCCATAGCTTTTGCTGGAGCTCCTTGGGCGTATATTGACCGGAGTTGGTAAGAAACAGGAATCTTTTGTCGTTCCGTTTCAGCCAGTCCAGGAATTCCTTTACACCGGGCAGAAGACGGTTGCCGTGGTAGATCACGCCGTCCATATCACAAATAAAGCCTTTTTTTTCGAGCAATTTTTCCATTCATTGCATCCCTCATTTCCTTTGGGGCAACACATTTAAGTGGTATTACCCTTTTTTATTTTCTTATATCATAGTGGAGAAATGTAAAGTTTTATTCATTCTGCTTGTAAAAACTGTGTAAATAATAATTTGCAGCCCCGTTTCTACAGAAACGGGGCTGCAAATTTCGTTTTATGACTTAGTCCATGGGAGGCGGCGGAGGCGGCATACCGGGACCGCCGGAGCCACCAGGACCGCCGGGAGGCGGCATCATCATCTTTGCCTCAAAGTCGTCCTTTACCTGATCGTCCTGCACAAAGGTGACATTTTCGGCAGTGGGGAGCGTGCCCTCCAGTGCTCCGTAGGTCACGGTAACGGGATGATCGGCAGCAATCACAGCGCCGGGTGCGATGGACAGTGCTGCAATGCGGCTATTGCCGGTGATATTCCAGACGGAAGCAGCATCCAGGCTGAGAACGGTGGCATTTGCGCTGCCGGTGAGGGAGGTTTCCTTGAGATTGACCTCCAGATAGGACTTTTCCTCCCGATCCAGATTGCCGGAAACGGTCATCTCCGCCAGATTTGCCACCAGCCGTCCGCCGCTGTGGGCATAGGCAAGGTTGCCGTCGGCAATATCACCAATGACAACATGGTCCAGATTCATCACAGCCTTGCCGTCCTCTGCGCAGAGAATGGAAGCCGCGGTGGAATTCAGCTTGCCGCCGAACATATGAATATAGGAGTATTCGGGGCTCATGGAGTTATGGGTGTTCAGGGCAACGGTGCCGGTGAGCTCGCAGTCGTAGAGATAGGTGTGACCCAGAGAATGGGCAACCATCACCGCTTCGCAGCCCTTGGACAGAAACTTGGAATTGTAGGCGGTGATAATGGACTTACCGGCGGTGTAGATGCCGGGAGAGCCTGCGATTTCAGTGGTGGCGTCGATATCCCGAACGGTGATGTAGCCGCCCTGAAAGTCGGTTGCCAGCGCGCCGGAGTTTCTGCCGCCGGTGTGGATGACGGTGCCGTTGCAGTAGACATGGCCGCCATAGGATGCATCGACACCGTGACCTTGACGGTTGCAGGTGTCGATGGTGCCGCCCTCAATCACCACAGCGCCGCCGAAAATGGCATAAGCGCCGTTGGCGGTAGACTGCTCATGGCAGATAATTTTTGGATTCACCAGGGTTACATGGCTGGTTTTCTGGTTGGACAGCACAGCGGCACAGAAGCCATACTTGCTGCCCAGCTCGTTGCGGAGATCAGCCTCGTTCATTTCGCCGTAGCCGTGAATCTCCGGGTTTTTGAGATACAGAGTGCCGCCATCCCGCAGATAGATGGCAGAGGAACCTGCCTCACCGGTGGAGGTAAAGGTCAGCTTGTCGGTGCGGCGGTCAGTGGTTTCCTCCCCAATGACGGTGTAGGCGGAGAGATCTGCCATTCTGGCTTCGACTTCCGGCTCCGGCGCAATGGGGTCGGGCTTTTTCACAAAGGGGTCCATGATTCATTCCTCGCTTTCCATGGAAATAAGGGTTCTTCCTGCATCCAATGTACCACTAAAACTCTTAGAAAGCAAAAGATTTTCTGCGAAAGGGCACAAAGAGAATGGAAAGGCGCATTTTGCGCTAGGGCATCACGGTGGCGCCCAGCATGGAAAGACAGCGGCTCCATAGCTGACGCTGCTGCAGGGCAAGCTCCTTTAGGGTTTCTTTGGGCATTCCGGAGGCTTGTGCGGCAATCTCGTCCAATCGGCTTCCGCAGCGCTCTATGGTGTTAAGACTCCAGGTAAGCTGCTGACTTCTGGAGCCGGTGGGGGGATTTTCCCTGGACGCTGTGGGCGGATTTTCGGTCAGCAGACAGATGAGCGCCCCTAGCTGTGCGGTCTGCTGGCGCTGGGCTTGCTGAATGGACGCATACCCCCGGCTGCCGCTGCGGGCAAGCTGGGAAAACAGCCGGCAGCAGCATTCCATCTGCACCCATAGCTCCTGCAGCACCGGCGCAATGGTCACCGGGCGGGCAGCCTCACCGGCTGTGTGATTTGCTCCGCCGGTGACCCGCTGCCATACTGCTGCTTCATCAATTTTGTGCTCCATCACCATCACCTCAAAATACTGTATGCAGGGAGAAAAGCATGCATCCATTCCCTGTGGAAAAATTCATACTGTTGCATTTTATCCGGACTGCCGATATAATAGATTTGCGCGAAATTGCGCGAAAAAATGGCTTGGGGGTAAGACTATGCGCGTTGGCGCGATCAACCACAACGGCATTACCGAGGGTTCCATCTGGAAGCCGCTGCTGGGCTTTTTCTTTCCCATTTGGATGGGAACTTTTTTTCAGCAATTTTATAATACTGCCGATGCGATGATTGTCGGTCGTTTCCTGGGCACCTCGGCGCTGGCTGCGGTAGGCGCGACCTCCAGCATTGTGTCGCTGCTGGTGGGATTCTTCGTGGGGCTTGCCAGCGGAGCGTCGGTGGTGATTGCCCAATACTATGGTGCAAAAGATCGGGAGCGGGTGTCTGCCAGCGTCCATACAGCGGTGATTTTGGCGCTGGTGTCGGGACTGTTCTTTATGATTTTGGGCATCGGAACCGCAAGACTGATTCTTGGAGTAATGAATACCCCTCAGGACATTATGGACGATGCCATGGCATATATTCGGGTGTACTATCTGGGCATGATCCCGCTGATGCTCTACGATATGGGCACCTCGATTCTCCGGGCAATCGGCGATTCCAGAAGACCGCTGTATTTTCTGATTGCCTCGGCAATTGCCAATATTCTGTTGGATCTGCTGTTTGTTGCCGTAATTCCCATGGGCGTGACCGGAGCGGCATTGGCAACGGTGCTGTCTGAGGCGTTTGCCTGCGGACTGACGCTGCTGTGTTTGACGAAAGCAGACGGTGAGTCCTGGCAGCTGCGGCTGAAAAGCCTGCGGGTGAGTCCCATGCAGCTCAGAGAAATGCTGCGGCTGGGACTGCCGGCGGGACTGCAATCTATTCTGTATACCGTCAGCAATATGGTAATTCAAGCCAGCATCAACAGCTTTGGCACTGCTACGGTGGCAAGCTGGACGGTTTATGGCAAGGTGGACTTTGTATACTGGATGACCGTCAATGCCATGGGGCTTTCGGTGACCACCTTTGCGGGGCAGAATTTCGGCGCGAAAAAATATGACCGGATAAAAAAAGGCACCCTTATGGGGCTGGGCATTCTGGCGGTATTAACGGTTATCATCAGCAGTATTATGCTGCTGCTTGCCCGTCCGCTGCTGGGACTGTTTACCGAGGACAAAGAGGTGATGCAAATCACGCTGGAAATGATGCATTTCCTGGTACCCACCTATTTGACCTACATATGTGTGGAGATTTTCTCCGGTGCAGTACGCGGCGCCGGGGATGTGGTAGCCCCGACGCTGATGACCTGCTTTGGCGTTTGCATTCTGCGGGTGCTGTGGATTCTGGTGGCGGTGCCCCTGCATCGAACGGTGGTTATGGTGGAGTGGAGCTATCCCATCACTTGGTCGCTGACCTCGGTGATGTATCTGATCTATTATTTCCACGGCGGCTGGCTCCGGCGGTGCATTGAAAAGCAAAGCCGAACCTATGGGGACACGGAGGAAGCAACATGAAATATCTGTTTTTTGACTTGGATGATACGCTGCTGGATTTTCACAAGGCGGAGGCTTGGGCGCTTAGGCAGGCGC
>CAJKNS010000134.1 GCA_905201305.1 uncultured Eubacteriales bacterium | reverse complement strand
CCGCCGGCGTCCTCCGGAAGCTCCTGGGCGCCTCCGTGCCCGGCCATATGGATCAGGAGCGGTATGAATTCTGCTGGATTGTGGACTTCCCCATGTACGAAATCGGCGAGGAATCCGGCGAACTGGAGTTCTGCCACAACCCCTTCTCCATGCCATCCGGCGGTCTGGAAACGCTGCTGAAGGCGGAGCGGGGGGAGATGGATCCCCTGGACATCCTGGCAGACCAGTACGACCTGGTTTGCAACGGCGTAGAGCTGTCCTCCGGTGCCGTCCGGAACCACGATCCCGAGATCATGGTCAAGGCATTTGAGATGGTTCGTCTGGGCGAGGAGGACGTCAAGTCCCGGTTCCCTGCCATGTACAACGCCTTCTGCTATGGTGCGCCTCCCCATGCGGGAATTGCTCCCGGTGTAGACCGTATGGTGATGCTTTTGTCCGGCGAGGAGTCCATCCGCGAGGTCATTGCGTTCCCCATGAACAAGAACGCTCAGGACATTATGATGGGCGCACCCTCCACCGTGGAGCAGTCCCAGCTGGACGAATTGCACATTCAGGTGAACCTTCCCGCAGAGGAGTAAGGTGTAACAAACTCATAGGCAATATTTGTGTCTGAATTCCTTCGGGATCGTAAAAAAAGTTCTTGTAGATTCCGCACTTTTGCACTATAATAGGGAAACAGAAGAAAATACTTTTAGGAGGATATACAAATGAAACATATTGAAGCCGATGTTGTACTCGTTGGCGGCGGCATGTCCGGTCTCTGCGCTGCAACCCAGGCACAGGAGTCCCTGAACGCCACCGGCGGCGGCTCCGTTGTTGTTTTTGAGAAGTCCGGCACCATCGGCGGCGCAGCCAACATGGGCATGGCTTTCTTTGCTGTTGAGTCCCAGCTCCAGAAGGAGACCATGACCAACGACTACACCAAGGACGACGCGTTCAACTTCTTTATGGAGTATACCCACTGGCGTTCCGACGCAAAGCTGGTTCGCCGTTGGTTCAACATGTCCGGTGACACCGTGAAGTGGATGCAGGACAAGGGTGTTGAGTTCCTGGGTGTATTCAAGTACTTCAAGAACTCCAAGGCTACCCAGCACATGGTCAAGCTCCCCGGCTCCAACAAGCCCACCGAGCGCTGCGCTTCCGTTATGATTAAGACCGTCACCGAGTATGCCCGTGAGATCGGCGTTGAGTTCAACCTGAACACCCCCGTGAAGCAGCTGCTCACCGGCTCCAAGGGTCAGGCCCGCGGTGTCATCGCAGTCGGCGAGGACGGCGAGGAGATTGAGTGCCTGGCAAATGCCGTGATCGTTACCACCGGCGGCATCGGCAACAATGTGGAAATGATCGAGAAGCACATGGGCTGGAAGTGGGGCGTTGATATGTTCACGTTCCGTATCCCCGGTCTGGACGGCGACGGCATGAACATGCTGTGGGCTCTGGGCGCAAAGCAGGCCAACGTCAACATGGAGGTCACCTACAACACCCCCGGTACCACCGACGTGTTCAAGACTCTGTCCGAGACCATGCGTCAGCCCAACCTGATGGTGAACCTGGACGGCAAGCGTTTCATCAACGAGGCCATCATGGACAACACCACCTACACCGGTAACTCCCTGCTGCTCCAGAAGAAGCACATGGGCATTTCCATCATCGACTCCACCATCGTAGACTACTACAAGAAGAACGGTCTCGACTATATCACCTATCATCACGGCATCACCAACCTGGACAACTGGGAGCGTGAGAAGGAGCTGTACTTCTCCGGCGCTCAGTCTGCCGGCGGCAACTCCGTCTTCGCCAGCGAGGACAAGGAGGTTTCCTACGGCGCTGACAACCAGGAGCACAACTTCTTTGAGTGCCAGACCATCGAGGAGATCGCGGAGAAGACCGGCGTGAACCTGGAGAACCTGAAGAAGACCATCGAGGAGTACAACGCAATGTGCAACGGTGCTCAGGCTGGCTACGACTGGCAGTTCACCAAGCCCGCAAAGTTCCTCAAGCCCCTGCTGAAGGGACCCTACTATGTAGCAAAGCACTTCCCCTCCGGCTACGGCTCCCTGGGCGGCATTCAGGTCAACGAGAACATGCAGGTTCTGGACACCGAGCTGTGCCCCATGCCCGGCTTCTATGCCTGTGGCACCGACACCGCTACCGTGTTCGCTGACTCCTACTGCTTCTATCATCCCGGCTCCACCATGTCCTACGCCATCAACTCCGGCCGTATCGCCGGTATGGAGGCTGTAGCCTACATGGATTCCGATGAGTTCATCGATCCCGAGGACTAAGGCAACACCACACAATTACGTCTGCGACCTTCAGCGGATCTTTTACGCTGGAAATTCGTTAGTTCTTCTTGAAATACACAAAGTATTCCTGCGAAAAACTGCCTTTTTCCACCGCAAAATCTCCAGCTGAATGTTCTTGCCGAATTATGCGGTATTGCCCTAATTGATCTGTGAATTCCTGTGCCGGCAATCCCTCTGGGGTTGCCGGCATTTTTACGCGGGAGAAAAACGCAATGAAGGAAGAATTGGTTTATCATACGATTCCGCCGGTTTATGACGGGAGCAGCCGGGTTTTGCTGCTGGGCACCATGCCGTCGCCTAAATCCCGGGAAGCGGGGTTCTACTATGGGCATCCACAAAACCGCATGTGGAAGGTATTGGGACGGGTATTCGGCGAGGAAACGCCCATGGGCACGGAACAGCGCCGGGCATTCCTTTTGCGGCATCATATCGCCATATGGGATGTGCTGGCAGCCTGCACCATTCGGGGTGCCGAGGACAGCTCCATCAGCGATGCGGTGCCCAATGATGTAAGCCCGATATTGGAGACGGCGCCGGTGGAGCACATCTATACCACCGGACGAAAAGCATATGCGCTTTACCGAAAATATCTTCAGCCGGTTACGGGACGGGAAGCTATCTGTCTGCCCTCTACCTCACCTGCCAATTGCCGCTGGGAGACGCTGGACACGCTGACGGAAGCATACAGCGTGCTGAGAGCGGCAGACGAGGGATGAATTCTCCCAATAAGGGGAGAATTGATTTCGAATACACCAATTTTTCCAGAAAGGTTGTAGCGTATGGATAAAATTGATATGCATGTACACACCACAGCCTCCGACGGTACCATGCGCCCGGAGCACGTGGTTTCTTTGGCTGCCATGCAGGGACTCAAAGCCATTGCCATCACCGATCACGATACCATGGACGGCATCGCTGAGGCGGGCAAGGCGGGAGAACTGATGGGTGTTACCATCATTCCTGGCATTGAGCTGTCTACGAACTATCAGGGCAAGGAGGTCCATGTGCTGGGCTATTTCCTGGACGAGAATGCCCCTGCGCTGAAGGAATATCAGCAGTGGGCAGAGGAAAAGCGGCAGGCACGCAATGAAAAGATTCTGGAGCGGCTCCGGAAAAAGGGCTTTGAAATCACCATGGAACAGCTGAGGAAAGCCAATCCCGGCGCGGTGATCGGAAGACCGCATATTGCCCGGCAGCTGGTGGAGCTGGGCGCGGTAGAAAGCGTTTCCGAGGCGTTCCGGCGGTATCTTGCCGAGGGACGCAGCTGCTACGTTGCCCGGGAACTCATTGACTTTGTAGATGCGGCGCGGCTCATCAAGCGCTGTAACGGCGTGGCGGTTCTGGCGCATCCGCTCCAGTACGGTTATAATAAAAGCCAGCTGGAGGCACTGGTGAAAACGGCAGCGCAGGCGGGCTTTTCCGGCATGGAAATCTACTATACCGGCTATACCCAGGCGGATCAGAAAAAGCTCTTTGATCTGGCGGAGAAATACACCCTGCTGCCCACCGGCGGCAGTGATTTCCACGGGGATAACAAGCCAGGGGTACAGCTGGGCACCGGCGACGGGAATTTGTCGGTTCCGGCGTATTTCCTGATTATGCTGGCGCAGAGCCAATACCAGTAATACCAATAAAAGGACGGACTGCCATGGGAGCTTTGATCTCTGGCAGTCCGTTTTTGCGTTGTCTTATGCGTCGATAAAGACCTTGGAGGCGTAGCCCTCTTTGCTGTCGTAAACCACCCGATACCAGTCGCCGTCCTCCCCCAGCAGACGGACGGTTTGCCCGTTGGGGATGGATGCAATGACCGGATAGTCAAGCCCGGGACCGCTGCGAAGGTTCAATGTGCCATAGCTGAGGGTGACCGTACCGTCTCGAGGGAATGCACCGCCGGGCTCCCGGAAGGGAATGCCGAAATACTCTGTCAGCGCCAGAACAATGGTACGGGCAATGAGATCCAGGTTTTCCGTGATCCAGTTGGCATCGGCTTCGTTGTCGTGGTATGCCAGCTCGATGAACACCGAGGGCGCCCGGGTTTGCCGGACCTCACCAATGGCGGTGGTACCCAGTGCGCGGACCTTGCCGGGGTCCGGATAGATGGCGGAAAGCGCCTGGGCAATGAGGGTTGCGGCTTTTTTACCCTGGGTGCTGGAGGGATAGTAATAGACGTCGCTGCCCTGAATCTGACCGTAGAGATTGGGCGGCGCGGCATTGGAATGCAGCGCCAGATGAAGATCATAATTTCCGCTGTTGCTTTGGCGAATGGACTGGGCGGCGGAACCGGTGGGGGAGTTTCGGCTAAAGGTAATTCCCGAGGCGGTGAGATAGGGCTCCATGGCATCCGCCAGGCGATTCATCCAGTATTCTTCGGAATTGCCAGTGACATAGAGATTGCCCTCCTGAGTGGAAGGGCTGAGAAAAATGCTGGGCATGATAGGCTCCTTTCTGATGGAAATTCACAATGCATTCTATGCGGCATGGGGGCAAACTTGTTCCGGTTTTGCGGAAAGTTTTGATTTCGGGAAAAATGCAGCGCCGTCGTGCATAATTCACTGTTTTTTGCGGATACTTCCCAGAACAGCCCGTGGAAAACTGCAAAGTTTATGCAATTAGCCCCTTGACCGGAATTTCCTTTGACTGTATAATGGGCAGTAATCTCATATTCCAAAAGGCTATGAAGGGAAAAAGTAGTGGTATTCTCCGCCGTACAGAGAGCTGGGTAAGCTGAAAGCCAGCCGGCGCATTCCATGAACGAACATCCCGGAGCCGCAGCTCGAACGTTCCTTGGAATCAGTAGGGTGCGCCGCGGTCAGCGCGTTACAGCTGATGCTTAATCGCAATGAGCGGATTCGCAAGAATTCATATGGGTGGTACCACGGAAGTATTGTTATGCCTTTCGTCCCATGTCTCCGGCTGGAGACGGGACGGAGGGCATTTTTGTTTTATGTTGGAAAGGGTGGTTTTCATGCTCAAGCGCACCATTTATTGCGGCGCACTGAGAGAGTCGGCAATTGGAAAGGAAGAAACCGTCTGCGGCTGGGTGCAGACCAAGCGCGACATGGGCGGCGTTGTGTTCATCGACCTGAGAGACCGGGAAGGCATTTTGCAGGTGGTATTCGATGCCCGAGAGCTGTCGGCGGAGGAATTTACCGCAGCAGACCGGCTGAAAAATGAAACGGTGATTGCGGTCCATGGCTATGTCCGGAAGCGCGATCCGGAAACCGTCAACCCCAAGCTGGAAACCGGCACCGTAGAGCTTCGGGCAAAGCAGCTTCAGGTGATCTCCGAAGCGGACCCGCTGCCCTTCTCGGTGGAGGACGGCACCAGCAACGAGGCTCTGCGGCTCAAGTACCGCTATCTGGACCTGCGCCGTCCGGAGATGATCGGGCGGCTGAAATTCCGTCATCGGGTGCAGAAGTGCGCCGAGGACTATCTGGACGCCCATGGCTTCCTGTCGGTGGAAACTCCCATGCTGACGAAATCCACCCCTGAGGGCGCAAGAGACTATCTGGTTCCCTCCCGGGTGCACAATGGCAAGTTCTATGCGCTGCCCCAGTCGCCCCAGATTTTCAAGCAGCTTTTGATGGTGGGCGGCATTGACCGGTATTATCAGGTAGCCCGGTGCTTCCGAGACGAGGACCTGCGGGCAGACCGTCAGCCGGAGTTCACCCAGGTGGACATGGAAATGAGCTTTGTGGAGCAGGAGGATGTGCTCCAGCATCTGGAGAGCATGTTCAAATACATGTTCAAGGAGCTCATGGGCGTGGAATTCCCGGGCGCATTCCCCCGTCATACCTGGACGGAGTGCATGGACAAGTACGGCTCCGACAAGCCCGACCTGCGCTTTGACCTGCCCATTGTGGACCTGACGGAGACGGTAAAGGACTGCGGCTTCTCCGTATTTAAAAATGCGCTGAAAAAGGGCGGCGTGGTTCGTGCTATCAACGTTCGCGGTCATGCGGACTTTACCCGGACGGAGATCGAGATGCTCACCGATGAGGCGCTGCATCTGGGGGCAAAGGGCATGGCGTGGATTGCATGGCGTCCCACCGGCGAGATTTATTCCATTCTTACCAAGTATTTTACCCAGGAGCAGATGGACGCGCTGCTCGAAGAGGACACGCAGACGGCGCTTGCGCTGGGGCTGACGCTGGACGAATACTACGCCAAGACGGGCGGCGTGGACATGACCGCGCTTTGCGAGC
>CAJKNS010000133.1 GCA_905201305.1 uncultured Eubacteriales bacterium | reverse complement strand
CAGAAACCGCTGCCGCTGACGGCGACACCTATCTCATCGGCATCTGCCAGCTGGTTCAGCACGAGGCGCTGGATGCCGCGACTCAGGGCTTTAAGGATGCTCTGACCGAGAAGCTGGGCGACAAGGTTAAGTTCGACGAGCAGAACGCTTCCGGCGATTCCGCCAACTGCACCACCATCGTCAGCGGCTTTGTTTCCACTGGCGTCGACCTGATCCTGGCAAACGCCACCGCCCCGCTGCATGCCGCTGCCGCTACCTCCGAGATCCCTGTTCTGGGCACCTCCGTTACCGACTATGCTACTGCGCTGGAGATCAGCGACTGGACCGGTACTGTTGGCAACAATGTTTCCGGTACTTCCGATCTGGCGCCTCTGGATCAGCAGGCTGCCATGATTAAGGAGCTGTTCCCTGATGCCAAGAAGGTTGGTCTGCTGTACTGCTCTGCTGAGCCCAACTCCGTCTATCAGTGCGACACCATCGAGGGCTACCTGAAGGACGAGGGCTACGAGGTTGAGCGCTATGCCTTCACCGACACCAACGACGTAACTTCTGTCACCCAGACCGCTTGCGACAACTCCGATGTCATCTACATCCCCACCGATAACACCGCTGCCTCCAACACCGAGGCAATTGCCAACGTGGTTCTGCCCGCAGGCGTTCCTGTTGTGGCTGGCGAGGAAGGCATCTGCAAGGGCTGCGGCGTTGCAACCCTGTCCATCAGCTACTATGACCTGGGCTACACCACCGGCGAGATGGCTGCTAAGATTCTCACCGAGGGTGCAGACGTGACCACCATGCCTGTTGAGACTGCTAAGACTGTTACCAAGAAGTACAATGCTGCCAACTGCGAGACGCTGAACATCACCGTGCCCGACGATTACGAGGCAATTTCTGAGGAATAAGTTTCCCCGAATGCGGCGGAAAAAGGGGCTTCCCTTTTCCGCCGCTTTTTGCTATAATAATACAGACTATAGCCTTTTTTAAAATTCTAAATTTTGGGGGAATCAATCTATGGACTTTCTGGTAAGTCTGCTGAACTCCATGCCAGGCGCCGTGGCGCAGGGTATGATCTGGGGTGTGATGGCGATTGGCGTATACATCACCTACCGCATCCTGGATGTTGCAGATCTGACGGTAGACGGATCGCTGGGTACCGGCGGTGCGGTCTGCGTCATTATGACCATCAACGGCGCACCCATCTGGCTGGCACTGCTTTGTGCAATCATTGCCGGTATGCTGGCGGGCTTTGTAACGGGCTTTTTCCACACCTTCTGCGGAATTCCCGCAATCCTTGCCGGTATTCTCACTCAGCTTGCCCTTTATTCCATGAACCTGCGAATTATGGGGTTTGGCACCGGCGGCGGTAAGGCAAACCTGCCCGTATCGGTAGACAAGTATGATCTGCTGGTTTCTGCGCGGTATGTGCGTACAGCGGGACTGAACAATCCGCTGATTGTCCTTGCCATTACCTGCATTGTTGTGATTGTGCTGCTCTACTGGTTCTTCGGCACCGAGATGGGCTGCTCCCTTCGTGCTACCGGCGCCAACCAGAACATGGCGCGGGCACAGGGCATCAACACCAATGTGGCAAAGGTGCTGGGTCTGATGATTTCCAACGGTCTGGTGGCACTGGCAGGTGCACTGCTCAGCCAGTATCAGGGCTTCTCTGATATCAACATGGGTCGCGGCGCCATTGTTATCGGTCTGGCTGCCGTGATCATCGGCGAGGTTATTTTCGATAAGGTATTCCATAACTTCGGCCTGAAGCTGCTGGCTGCGGTATTTGGCGCGATTATCTATTACATCGTAATCCAGGTGGTGCTCCGGATGGGACTGTCCACCGACGACCTGAAGCTGCTGACGGCTCTGGTGGTGGCGCTGTTCCTGGCGGTTCCCTATCTCAAGAGCAAGCACTTTTCCGGCAAAGCAAAGAGCGTGAAGGGAGGTGCCGGCAATGCTTAAGATTAACAATATCGTAAAGGTGTTCAATGCCGGTACCGTCAACGAGAAAACCGCGCTGAACGGTCTGAGCCTCCATCTGGAGGAGGGCGATTTCTGCACGGTCATCGGCGGCAACGGCGCAGGTAAATCCACCATGCTCAACGCTGTGGCGGGCGTGTTCCAGGTGGATCAGGGCAGCATTGTCATCGACGGCGTGGACGTCACCAAGCTCCCAGAGCATAAGCGGGCAAAGTATATTGGACGCGTGTTCCAGGACCCCATGACCGGTACGGCAGCAACCATGCAGATTGAGGAGAATCTGGCGCTGGCAAAGCGCCGCGGCAAGAAGCGCTCCCTCCGTCCCGGCATCACCAAGGCAGAACGGGAGGAATACCGGGAGCTGCTGAAGATTCTGGACCTTGGTCTGGAGGATCGGCTGACCTCCAAGGTCGGTCTGCTGTCCGGCGGTCAGCGTCAGGCGCTTACCCTTTTGATGGCAAGCCTTGTAAAGCCCAAGCTCCTGCTGCTGGATGAACATACGGCAGCGCTGGACCCCAAAACCGCTGCAAAGGTCCTGGAGGCAACAGAGAAAATCGTCAACCGGGATCATCTGACCACATTGATGATTACCCACAATATGAAGGATGCCATTGCCCACGGCAACCGCCTGATTATGATGAAGGACGGTCAGGTCATTCTGAATATCTCCGGTGAGGAAAAGAAAAAGCTCACCGTGGAGGATCTGCTGGAGAAGTTCAACAGTGCCTCTGGCGAGGAATTCAGCAACGACCGTATGATTCTGGGCTGATATGAATGAAAAAGCTCCGAAGCCGTTCTGGTTTCGGAGCTTTTTGTATCCTATTCCGCTGTTTCCTGCTCCAGCAGCGCGGCAACCTGCGCCCGGGTGGCAATCAGGTTCAGAGCATCCAGGAATCCGCTGGTGCCCAAATGGGAGGGAAGACCGAAGTGACGCTTTAATGTTTCGCGCTTTTCCCGGCTGCCGTCTCCACCCATCAGCCCCCAGGCAAAGAGATCCTGGCGGGTGATTCCACCGGCAAGCAGGGGAGAATTCTCATCCAGAAAATGTGCCCCACACCGATGCAGGGCTTCAATCAGAATATCAGGCGTCATGCCCTCCACCCCCAGAAGCCCCTCTTTTCCGGGCTTTTGCTTCCGCTTCTCCTTGCCTGCAATTTGGGGAATATACGCCTGGAGCAGCTGCTGAGGCGGCAGAAGGCTTTTGAGACGGTTTCGAATGACAAACCCGGCTCCGTCGCTGTCGGTAAAGATCACAAGCCCGCGCTTTGCTGCCACCTGCCGGAGAAAATCAATGCGCTCCTTATCCTTCAAAATCCCAAAGCCGCCGGTTTCAAAGATTGCGGTATCCACCACCTGGGACAGGGCGTTTTTGTCGTACCGTCCCTCCACCAGAATGGCTTCCTGAATGCGGATCATGAGGCATGCTCCAGCTGACCAAGCCGCAGAATCATGGTTTCCAGCTGTACGTCGCCATCTCCAAAGGAGGTCTTCATGGCATAGTCCGTTTCGGCACAGACTGCCATGGCAAGCCGGAGCTGCTCTTTCTTATAGCCCTGCGCCTGCCGGTAGACCTCCTTGGCGGCAAAATCCCGGATGCCATAGAGCTGCATCAGGGCATAGGCGTCCTTTCCGTGCTCCGAAAGCACCTTGGCAGCATACATTTGCCGCATCTGCCGCCCAATGACCGCAGCAATGACAATGGGTTCGGTATCCTGACGGAGCAGGTCCTTCATCTTTTGCAGAGCATTGTCGAAATTCCGGGTGCCGATATCCCTTGTAATGTCGAAAATGGCGGCTTCCAATACCGGAATCACCACGGCGTCAATATCCGCCCGGGTGAGTACCGGCTGATCGGAATAGCAGATCAACTTGGAAAGCTCTCCTGCCAGCGCCGACATGGAACCGCCGGTTTGGAGGATCAGATATCGGACCAGCTGGTCTGGCATGGATTTTCCAGCGGCAGAGAGCTCGTGAACGATCCATTTGCCCAGGGTGGACTCTGACTGACGGTTGATTTCCAGCACAGTATTGGGGGCGGAGAAGGGGGCATAGAGCTTTTTCTTGCGCTTGTCCGGCTTCCACTCCAGCGCGTCATAGATCAGCAGCACTGTGCAGTAGTCCGGAATGTCCGAGAGAATTCCTGCCAGCTGGTCCCGCTGGGATTCTTTCAGCGAGAAGAAGTCCACATCGGTGACCTCCACCAGACTGTGCTCGCTCATCATGGGAATGGCGTCCACCGCGTCGGAAAAGGCGTCCAGATCCCAGTTTTCCTCCGTGAAGGGATGATAGTTAAATTCCTCTGTGGGACCGGACACCAGCTTTTTCCGGAGGGTACTGCGGCACCGCTGAATCAGGTATGGCTCGTCGCCATGGAGCACATACAGCCTGCCCCAGGTCCCGCTTTTTACAATATCCTTAAAAATCTGATATCCGTCCTCTTCTGGGCGTTTCCACTTTGCCAATTTGGTGTCCTCCCGGGTCAGGGCTCTCCCGGAACGGATATCGTTTCGGAAGGCTTTTTATTATTTTATCATCTTTCCCGGCAATTGTCGAGAGAAGATCCTCCGGTGTGCCCTTACCGTTGCAACTCCGGGAAAAATATAGTATAATAACGCCATTCTTAGAAAAGGTATGATACATATGGAATTCTCGAAACGCATGGATCGCTTTGGCGAATCCATTTTTACCGTCATGAAAAACCGCCGTACTGCGGTGGAAGCCCGTGGGCAGGAGGTCATTGACTTCTCCATCGGCGCGCCCAATATTCCACCTGCACCCCATATTACCAAGGTGCTCAGTGAGGAAGCACTGAAGCCGGAGAACTATCTCTATGCCATTGTGGATCTGCCGGAGCTTTTGGAGGCGGTGGCTCAGTGGTATCAGCGGCGCTACGGGGTAACCCTGGACTCCAAGACGCAGATTACCAGCGTCCTCGGTTCTCAGGAGGGACTGAGCCACATTGGGCTGTCCATTCTCAACGAGGGCGACGTGGTACTGCTGCCGGAGCCCTGCTATCCGGTGTTTGCCGATGGCGCTGCACTGGCAGGTGCAGAGCTGCACTATATGCCCCTGAAGGAGGAAAACGATTATCTCATCGATCTGGACGCCATTCCCGAGGAGCTGGCACGGCGGGCAAAGCTGATGATTGTCTCCTATCCCAACAACCCCACCTGCGCGCTGGCGCCGGACTGGTTCTATGACAAGCTCATTGCCTTTGCAAAGAAATATGACATCATTGTGATTCATGATAACGCCTATTCCGAGCTGGTGTACGATGGCGCCTCTTGCGGCAGCTTCCTGAGCCATCCCGGCGCCATGGAGGTAGGCGTGGAGTTTAATTCTCTGTCCAAAACCTATGGCATGGCAGGCGCGCGGGTAGGCTTCTGCGTGGGCAATCCGGAGGTTGTGGGGAATCTTCGTACCCTGAAATCCAACCTGGACTTTGGCATTTTCCTGCCCATTCAAAGGGCTGCCATTGCTGCTATCAGCGGCGATCAGAGCTGTGTGGCAGAGGTGCGGTGCGCGTATGAGGCACGGCGGAATTATCTGGTGGAGGAGCTGGGCAAGCTGGGCTGGCACATCAAAAAGCCCGCAGGCACCATGTTCGTCTGGGCAAAGATTCCGGACACCTATGCCACCAGCCAGGACTTCTGCATTGCGCTGCTGGAGCGCGCAGGGGTATCGGTGACACCGGGCAGCGCATTTGGTGCACTGGGCGAGGGCTATGTGCGGTTTGCGCTGGTTCGTACCCAGGAGGAAATGTCCCGGGCATTTGCCCGGATCGCCGAAAGCGGCGTATTGGAGGGATAAACCATGAAAATTGGCGTCATTGGCACCGGCAACATGGGCGGCGCATTGATGGATGCTTTCTGCAAGGACGCAGAGAACACCATGGTCGCCTGCAATCACGGAACGGAAAAGCTCAAGACTGTCTGCAATCGAACAGGTGCAGTTCCCATGCGCTCTGCGGTGGAGGTGGCACAGAATTGTGATTTGCTGCTGCTTGCAGTAAAGCCCATTGTGATGCCGGAGATTTTAAAAGAGATTGCGTCGGTGGTTACAAAGAAGCAAATCATCGTGTCCATTGCGGTGGGACTGACCATTCAGTCGTATCTTCATGTGCTGGGAGAGGACAAAAAGGTAGTCCGCGCCATGCCCAATACCCCTGCGGCAGTGCAGGCGGGCATGACGGCATTTTCCTTTGGGGAGAACGTAACGGAGGAAGAGAAGGCGAAGGTGCTGAAGCTGTTTTCCCTAGCTGGCGGAACCTCCGTTTTGCCGGAGCGGCTGATGAATGCGGTGTCGGCGCTCACCGGCAGCAGCCCGGCTTATGTGTACATGTTCATTGAAGCCATGGGCGATGCGGGCTGCTACGCAGGGATTCCTCGTCAGCAGGCATATGAGCTGGCGGCACAGGCGGTACTGGGCTCCGCTAAAATGGTGCTGGAATCCGGCAAGCATCCGGCACAGCTGAAGGATGAGGTGTGCTCCCCTGGCGGCACCACCATTCGTGCGGTGGCGCAGCTGGAAAAGGACGGCTTCAACATTCCTTTTGAGACGTTCCTGGGCTTCGGCGGCGACAAGGTTCCCGATAT
>CAJKNS010000132.1 GCA_905201305.1 uncultured Eubacteriales bacterium | reverse complement strand
GGAAGCCATTGCCCGGGATTATCCCCAGATTCCGTTTCCGGACGGCTGGAAGGCAAACCTGCGCGGGGTGGATTTGAACCTCAACTATCCGGCGCAGTGGGATCAGGCGCGGGAGATTAAGGGGGAGCAGGGCTATGTGTCTCCCGCACCCAGAGACTATGTGGGACCGGAGCCCCTGAGTGAGCGGGAAAGCCGGAGCATGTTTGACACCACCGAGGACTTGGACCCGGATTTGACCATTGCATGGCATACCCAGGGCAAGGAAATCTATTGGAAGTTCCTGGACCTGGAGCCGGAGGGCGCACGGAAATTGGGAGAGCAGATGGCGCAGGCGTCCGGCTATCGGCTGGAGGAGATTCCCTATGACTCCTCCTTTGCAGGGTATAAGGACTGGTTCATTCAGGACTTTGACCGTCCGGGCTATACCATCGAGGCAGGGGAAGGAGAAAATCCGCTGCCCCTGTCCCAGCTGCCGGAAATGGTGCGGGATAATCTGCCCATTTTCCTGCTGGGACTGACGGGCGCCATTCCGGAGACGGGACTTCAGCGGGCGGGAGAAACCATGCCTGCGGCAAGCGCTTCCTCCGTCCGGCGGCAGGAACCGCCGACTTTACCGGAGGGAGACGGCATGCAGATGACTTGGGGATAAAAATTGGGCGTGCTGCAATGTATTTTGCAGCACGCCCGATTCTGTATGCTATTCTGTTTCCTCGGTGGACGGCGGATTGTGGGCGTCCGACAGCTCCCGGAGCCACTGGGTCATCTGGTCGATGCCCTCCTGCGAAAGGGGGAAGGTTTCCTGTCCGTCCATCTGGCTCTTTTCATAGCACAGGGGACCGAACCAGTACTCCGCCAGAATGGTGGTGTCCTCCACTTTGGGGGAGAGCCTGAACCGAAGCCCGTTGTAGCTGCCCAGAAAGATGTTTTCATTGTTGAAGGACATGTAGTTGGGCACATAGAGGTCCGGTCCTGCGCCGGAGTCGATCTCTTTAAACGCCTGGGTATATTCCATACACTTCCCTCCTTAGGGTACGATGTTCAGTCCCATCAGCCGGGCAAGGTCCACAGCCTGGGCGGTGGTGACGGTGACGTTTTTCAGCTTGTCGATGGTCCAGGTGGCGCCGTCGATGGTGCAGTGGGAAAAGTCAAGCCCAGAAAGCTCTGCCCCGGAAAAGTCGCACCGGGTAAAATCGCACCGGTCCACCTTGGCTTTCGATAGCCTGCACCGGGACAGACTGCCGCCATAGAGGGAGCAGTCCTCCATCACCGAATGCTTCAAATCGCAGACCACAAGCCCCATATATTTTCCCTGACAATCCTCAAACCGGCAGTGGGACAGGGTGCAGTCGGAGAAATTGGCGCCCATCATCCGGCAGCCCAGAAACGAAACCTCTCTGAGCCCGCAGCGGTCAAAGCTGCACCCGGACAGGTCGCAGTTCTGAAAGACCACCCGGTCAAAGCCGGTGCCCTGAAACCGGGAATCTAAAAAGCTGCATCCCGAAAAGCTGGAGGACTTGATTTCGATGGAGCCAAGGGTCATGTCCGGCGCGTCTTCGGTAATCACCGTCAAATCCCGGAGATCATAGACCTGCTCCCAGGCGTCCTCCAGCAGCTCACGAAGAGACAGATTTTGATTTAGCTGCATCATAAGCCTCCGAAATCATCTGGTCAAAGGCGGCGAGAAAGGCGTCGTTCTGCTCGGTGGTACGGCGTGCAGGACCCTTGACTCTGGCACCGGCTCGGCGGAGCTTGGCGCTTTCCGCCCGCTGGGCAAGGAGGGTGTCGATATTGTCTGCGGTATAGCGCATGCCGTTCTGGTCGATGACCCGTGCGCCCTTGGTCAGGCACATGGCAGCCAGTCCATAGTCCTGGGTAATTACAAGATCCCCAGGGGCAATTCTGCCCACCAGCGCAAAGTCGGCGCTGTCTGCGCCCTTGTCCACCACAATGGTCTCCGCGCCCCGCCGTGAGAACTGATGGGCGGTATCGCAGACAAGAAAGCTCTCCACATGGCGGCGAGCGGTGATTTTCAGAGCCAGATTCACCACCGGGCAGCCGTCGGCGTCGATATACAGCTTGAAGGGGGCAAACCGGGGCTTCCGGGGCTTTGCCGCCTTTTCCACCGCCTTTTTATAAAAGGTCCGATGGACCTCATCCATGGGATAAATCACGCGGCTTGCCCGCATGCTGTCGTCCCGGTTGCTCTTAAAGCTCACCCGCATCAGGAATTCCCCATGCTCCGGGCACTGAGAGGTCCAGACCATTTTTCCGGACTCCGGGAAAATGGGATTGGTGTTTTCCGTGACTCTGCCGCAGTAGGGGCATTTCACCTGGATAATTCGGGGATCGGCGATCATCTCGTCAAAGCTCTCAAACCGGGTGTAGTTGGAGTAGCGCAGGCAGTCGAGAAATGCCTGATCGCCGTCGCCCTCAAAGTGGACAAGATAGTCGGGATATTCCCGGATGCCCCGGGGAATGTCCAGATGCTCTGCTACTGCGGCGGTATAGGCGGCGTCGTTTAAGCCGTCGTGATAGCTGTCGGACACCTCCAGCTGGAAAAAGTCCACCGCATAGCTCAGCCCGCGCACCAGATTGCCCGGGTCAAACTGCTGGTTGAACATGATCTGAAGGTTGTAATAATTCCGGGTAAAGTCCTGAGAAAGGCCATAGAATTTCAGATTCTGCCGGAGAATGGGGATATCGTTAAAGCCCCAGGTGAGCAGAATGGGGTCCTCGCCGCAGAAGTCCCGGAAGCGCTCCATGGCGTCCTGAAAGCGCTCACCGTTTTTCACATCCTGCTTGGTGATGCCGGTGAGCTTGGAGATGCGGGGAGAGAGGACCTTGTACTGCTGGAGACAGCAGGTGGCTTTGAACTGCGCCCCGTCCTCCAGCCGGACTGCGCCAAGCTGGATGATTTCAAAGGGCAGAGAGGTGCAAAGGCGAATGGCAAGGGGGGAATCCATGGAAAGCGGCTGATTCCACTCCATGTCCAGTACGATCATTGACAAACTATTTCACTCTTTCTTTTGGGGGCAAATCTACGCAAATTGATTGCGGATCTTGACGGATCTTTTTCGCCAGAAATGCGTTTGTAAAACCTCGAAATACACAAAGTATTCCATCGGTTTTACACCTTTTTCTGACAAAAAATCTCTCGCCAAGCTTCCTTATCAATTTGTGTAGAATTGCCCCAGCGATGGATTTCAGGTTGGGGGATTTTGATAGATGGGCGATTACACATGGAATTGCCCCGGGGATGAATTTTAAGCTGGTGTTATTCTGATATAGTATCAATTTGTGTAGAATTGCTCCAGCGATGGATTTCAGGTTGGGGGGATTTTGATAGATGGGCGATTGCACATGGAATTGCCCGGGATGATAATCGAAAGCTATTTGGGAGATTTGCGGGGCTTCCCGTTTTTCTGCTGGCGGTTTTGATTGCCGGACTGGGGCTTTTTTGCGCCGGAACGGTGATTTCCACCTGCGGGCTTTCCGCCGGATTTCTGACCGCCGGATTTTCCGCCGGATTTTCTGGGACGAATCAAACACTGGGGCTCATAGCCAATCAAATCTTCGCGCCCTGCCTGAAGGAGCGCCTCGTGGACCAGCTCATAATTTTTGGGGTTCCGGTACTGAATCAGCGCCCGCTGCATCGCCTTTTCGTGGGGATTGGTGGCAACATACACCGGCTCCATGGTCCTGGGGTCCAGTCCGGTGTAATACATCACCGTGGAGATGGTGGAGGGGGTGGGGTAGAAGTCCGACACCTGCTCGGGATTCAGGTGATGGGCATGGAGATATTCCGCCAGCGCCACCGCTTCGGTTAAGGTGGAGCCGGGATGGGAGGACATGAGATAGGGTACCACAAACTGCCGCATGCCCAGTTCCCGGTTCAGCTGCTCATATTTTGCGGTAAACCGCTCATAGACGGCATTTTGGGGCTTGCCCATGAGCTTCAGCACCGAGTCGCAGATATGCTCCGGGGCAACCTTCAGCTGACCGGAGATGTGGTATTTCACCAGCTCCCGGAAAAAGCTGTCGTCCTTGTCCGCCAGCAGATAGTCAAACCGGATGCCGCTGCGGACAAACACCTTTTTCACCCCCGGCAGGGCGCGAAGCTCCTGAAGCAGACTAAGATAATCGCTGTGGTCCGCAATAAGATTCTTGCAGGGGGAGGGGAACAGGCACTGTTTGGTGGGGCAGACGCCCTTGGTCTTCTGCTTTTCACAGGCAGGCTGACGGAAGTTGGCAGTAGGACCGCCTACATCGTGAATATACCCCTTGAATTCCGGGTCCGCGATGAGCTGCTTTGCCTCCTTCAGCAGAGACTCATGGCTCCGGGACTGGATGATTCTGCCCTGATGGAACGTCAGCGCGCAGAAATTGCAGGCGCCGAAGCAGCCGCGGCAGCTGGACAGACTGAATTTGACCTCCTTAATGGCGTCAATGCCCCCGTCCTTTTCATACATGGGGTGATAGGTGCGCATATAGGGCAGGTCATAGGTGTCGTCCATCTCCTGGGTGGTCAGGGGCTCCTGCGGGGGATTCTGCACCACATAGGTTTTATCGTCATATGGCTCCACCAGCGTTTTTGCCACATAGGGGTCGGTGTTGCAGTACTGGGTATAGAAGCTCTGTGCATAGACCCGCTTGTCGGCGGTGAGCGCAGAGTAGGAGGGCAGGGTAATATAGTCATAGACGCTGGAGAGGTCCCGCGCCTTGTAGACCGAGCCCCGGATAAACGTCAGGTCGGACACGGAAAGCCCGCTGTCCAGCGCCTCCGCCACCTCCACAATGCTCCTCTCGCCCATGCCATAGAGCAGCAGATCCGCCTGGGAGTCCAGCAGAATGGAACGCTTGAGCTTGTCCGACCAGTAGTCATAGTGGGCAAGACGGCGGAGGGACGCCTCTATGCCGCCGATGATGATGGGAATATGACGGTAGCTCCGGCGGATGAGATTGCAGTAGACGGTGGTGGCGTAGTCCGGGCGCAGACCCATTTTTCCTCCGGGGGAGAAATAGTCATAGCTCCGGCGGCGTTTTGCCACGGTATAGTGGTTCACCATGGGGTCCATATTGCCGCCCATCACCAGAAAGCCCAGACGGGGGGTGCCCAGAACCTTGATGCTGTCCGGGTTTTTCCAGTCCGGCTGGCTGATGATGCCGACTTTATAGCCCGCGTCTTCAAGCACGCGGGAGATGATGGCGTGGCCGAACGACGGATGGTCGACGTAAGCATCGCCGACGACATAGACGAAGTCGCACTGCGTCCAGCCGCGGCGGTTCATATCTTCTTTGCTGATGGGCAAAAATTCTGCCATATGGTACTTCCTTTTGCGGGGAGAACACCCCGCGGTGTTTTTGTTTTGCTGCCAGCCCGCAGCGGGGGCTTTTTGGCTGGACCCGTGGTCCAGGGACCAGGGGTTGACTGGCAGAGACCTGCCAGCTGGTTCTTTTCGACCCCACGCTTCTTAGCTGCGCAAAGAAGCGCGGTGTCGAGCCGCCGCGAAGAAATTGCTGTTGTTGCGCTTGCCGCGCAACATAACACAAGGGTCTGCGGACCCTTGTGCGATCCCATGGGTTCTAGGCATGCAGTGCCTGACCAATGAGATAATCTTCTGCGGTTTTAGGAAGCACTCTCTTTCTGGATTGCAGCTGCAATCCGGTATGCAATACGTTCAACGATCAGACTGCCGGGCAGCGAACTTACAGTCTTTCGCCGCCGCAAGGCATTTTTGCTCTGCAAAAATCCTTGCGGGGGGACTGCGGTGGGGATGGGGTCCCCAGCGCAGTCGGGAATAGCAGCCCCCGCGCAAAGAAATTTCCAGAGGAAATTTGCTTTGCGCCGAGTCGGGTCTTCCAAATTTGTCGTACCCCCGACTAGAAAGCGCTCAAAAGTACGTAACATTGCCCGACTGGGAAAATCTCTGTACCGGGCAGCCCCGGGGTGCCAGAGGGACCGCGGTCCCTCTGTTTCGGGAAGAGTCCAGAGGAACCCCTTCCAAGGGGTTCCTTTGGGCAACTTCTTCGCGGAGGCTCGACACCGCGCTTCTTTTCGCAGATAAGAAGCGTGGGGTCGAAAAATGGACCAGCTGGCAGGGCACTGCCAGTCAACCTCTGGTCCCTGGACCACAGAATATCAAAGCCCCGGAGCATCGCTCCGGGGCTTTTGCGTTATTCCACAGTCACACTCTTTGCAAGATTTCTCGGCTTATCAATATCGCAGCCTCTTTGCAGCGCGATATAATACGCAAACAGCTGCAGACTCACCACGCCCAGCGACGGCAGGAACATCAGCTCCGTATCGGGCACGGTCACAAGTGCGTCGACGCGCTTTTCCATCTCTTCCGCGCCGCTCTCGGTCGTAAGCGCAAGGACACTTGCGCCTCTTGCCTTGACCTCGATGACGTTGCTCATTGCCTTTTCAAACAGCGGTCCGTAAAGCCCCAGCGCAACAACCAGCGTGCCGTGCTCAATCAGGGAGATTGTGCCGTGCTTGAGTTCGCCCGACGCATACGCCTCGGAGTGGATATAGGAAATCTCCTTGAGCTTGAGCGAGCCCTCGAGCCCCAGCGCATAGTCGAGGTTACGACCGATAAAG
>CAJKNS010000131.1 GCA_905201305.1 uncultured Eubacteriales bacterium | reverse complement strand
CTGCAAGCAGCAGCGGGAGTACAGCATCCCGTAGTTATAATGTGGGTTTAACAGGATTCATCACGCATCAAGCAGGGAAATTTATTATTCGTCGTCCTGATCGTCCGCTTCGGGACCGTCATCCTCAGCAAACATCTGATCCTCAAAGATCTGATAGATTGCCTCCAGCTCATCGTCGCTGTCAACGGTGGAGAGAAGGTCCTCACCGGACTCCTCATCCTGAATCACCTTCAGGATAATGACCTCCAGATTCTCCTCCTCCTCGGGGTTCTTTGCCTCGGTGAGGGCAAGATAGTGGACGCCGTTCATATCGGCTTCATCCAGCACCAGCAGTTCGAAGTCGTTGCCCTCGTCATCGCTGATGGAAATGATGTTGTCGCCATATTCGCTCATGGAAAATCTCCTTCCGGCTATAGCTTATGCGGGTTTTTTGATTACGTGCCTATAGTAA
Organism: uncultured Eubacteriales bacterium; assembly: GCA_905201305.1. GTDB lineage: Bacteria > Bacillota > Clostridia > Oscillospirales > Oscillospiraceae > HGM13006. The sequence goes on along the minus strand of CAJKNS010000131.1, from coordinate 6,258 downwards.
TGCCCCGAACGCAGAAAATCAAGTGTTATTTTTTGCGGCGCGGCAGATTTTGAAGAAAAATTGCGCATTTTGACCATATTTTCGACTTTTCGTGGGGAAGAAACTGAGCAAACAGCTAAGAGAATGCTCCCTGAATCGCCATAAGCGGCAGCGGAGAAAATGCGGTGTGCAGGTCCTCTTCTTCATCCTATCCTGCCCGGGCGGAAATATTCACAATATATTTATATTTCCCAGGGGAAATTCCGGCGGAAAATGCAAAAAACTCAGGGTACACGATTGACAGACTGTGATATAATATACTAAACTCTAAACCTGCGCCCAAATGGCGATGACGAAATGGCGGAGCTTCTTCTACCTAAAATCATAAACAGGACGAATTCACTGCGGAGGTGCGCCGATATGGCAAAAAAACAGAAACGTGAGCCGGGGATGACGGGCAGATTTTTCCGGCGGTTTGGAAAGGTATTGGGAACAATCCTACTGGTGGGCGCCATCAGTTTTGTGATTTTTGCCTGTATTTTTACCGCTTATCTCAGAAATTATCTGATGCCCCAGGTGTCCTTCTCTCTGGACAGCTTCCGGCTGAACCAGACCTCTGTGATTTATTATCAGGATAAGTCAACCGGAGAGTATCAGGCGCTGCAAAATCTCTATGGCGAGGAAAACCGAATCTGGGCTTCCTATAAGGATATCCCCACCAATCTGGTTTATGCCACCGTTGCCATTGAGGACAAGCGCTTCTTCCAGCATAGCGGCGTAGACTGGCTCCGGTCCATGAAGGCTTCTGCCAACCTGTTTTTGGGCGGCGGAAGTGCCTATGGCGCATCCACGGTGACCCAGCAGCTGGTCAAAAACCTGACCAACGACAAGGAGGTTACGGTACGGCGAAAGCTGGTGGAAATCTTCCGTGCACTGGAAATGGAAAAGCAGTACAGCAAAGAAGAGATTATGGAGTGGTACCTCAACACCATCTATCTGGGCGAGCAGGCATATGGCGTTCGGACGGCAGCCTATACCTATTTTGGCAAGGACGTCAGCCAGCTGGATCTGGCAGAATGCGCCAGCCTCATTGCCATCACCAATAACCCCTCTATTTATGACCCCTATATCAGCGAAAAGACCAAGGCAAAGAATAAAGAACGCCAGGTGGATATTCTCTATGAGATGTGGCAGCAGGGCTATATCACCGAAAGTGAATATCAGAACGCGAAAAACGAGGAGCTGCAGTTTCAATATGCCGATTCCTCATCTGAAACCGGCGACAGCTCCGACTATTACTCCTACTTTGTAGATCAGGTGATTCGGGATGTAGTCAACGATCTGGCAAGCGCAACCGGCTACGATACCGAGGTCATCAACCGGATGATTCTGGGCGGCGGCTATCAGATTTACTCCACCATCGACGTGGATGTGCAGAATGCGGCGGAAGAGATCTATGAGAATCTGGACAATATTCCGAAAACCGACAGCACCTATCAGCAGCTCCAGTCCGGCATCGTCATCATCGACAATGAAACCGGCGATATTTCCGCCATTGTGGGCGGCGTGGGGCAGAAGGAGGGCAGTCTGACCTTCAGCCGTGCCACCCAGAGCCTGCTGTCTCCCGGTTCTACCATCAAGCCTCTGGCCGTGTATGCCCCGGCGCTGGAGATGGGGCTCATTACCCCGGCTACGGTCTATGACGATACGCCCTTTACCTTCGGCTCCTCTCCCTGGCCCAAGAATGAGGATGATACCTACCACGGTCTTACCAATATCCTCACCGCCATGAAGCGCTCCACCAACACCGTTGCGGTGAAGGTGCTGGACGATGTGGGACTGGACTATGCCTATCACTATGCGGTCGATGATATGCATCTGGACACGCTGGTAGATGAATATGAGCTCAACGGCGTGAGCTATACGGATAAGAGCTATTGGTCCCTGGCGCTGGGCGGCATGGTCCGTGGCGTTACCATTCGCGATATGGCAGCGGCATATGCATCCATTGAAAACAAGGGCACCTATCGGGAGGCACGGACCTATACCAAGGTGCTGGACAGCGACGGCAATGTGGTGCTGGACAACACCCAGACCTCCAATGAGAATATGAGCGAGAAGACCGCTTACTACCTCACCTATATGATGGAGGAAACCGTAAAGGACGGCACCGGCACAGAAGCTCAGGTTGCCGGCTTTGATACCGCCGGTAAGACCGGTACCACCTCCGATGATAAGGATCGCTGGTTTGCCGGATATACCAGCTACTATACCGGCGTGGTATGGTGCGGCTATGACCAGCCCCAGGAAATTGTGCTGGAGGACGATTCCATTGAGAATCCGGCTTCGGTGCTGTTTAACAAGGTTATGACGAAAATTCACGATGGTAAGACAAACAAAGCCTTCGAAAAGCCCACCTCCGTTGTGGATGTAGAGGTCTGCCAGGACAGCGGCAGTCTGGTGAACGACTGGTGCACCAAGGATATCCGCGGAGATCGGACCGTTACCATTGAGCTGGACGGCGAAGATGTACCCACTGCCTACTGCTCCACCCATGTGGAAACCGACATCTGCACCTCCGGCGATACCCTCCATGTGGCAAATGAGTACTGCAAGAGCCGCGGAAACGTAACGCAGTATGGACTTTTGAATATCTCCCGTCAGTTCCCCATTGCAGGCATTGTGGTGGCAGATCAGCAGTATTGCGTGGGAACGCTGGTGAAGCGTTCGGGCTACAGTGAGGCGCGGTGCGATACCATGGACCCGGTCAACGAGCCTTGTACCATTCATGGTCAGCAGCGTACCACGACCACCACCACAACAACCACGACCACGACTACGACCAATCCGGATAACGACGGCGGTACGGAGCCGGAACCAACAGAGTCCGATCCGGTGGTGTCGATGCCTACGGTGCAGTAAGGAGGGGATACCATGTGGATCGCAAATGAATGGAAGGACTACGAGGTCCTGGACTGCACCTGCGGGGAAAAGCTGGAGCGGTGGGACAAATATACATTGGTGCGCCCGGATCCCCAGGTGATTTGGGAAACGCCGCGAAAGCATCCTGGCTGGCGGGAATACAACGCCCGTTATGAGCGGAGCCATACCGGCGGCGGTCAGTGGAACACCAAAAAGCTCCCGGAGAAGTGGGAAATCCATTATAAAGAGCTGACGTTTCAGGTAAAGCCCATGAACTTCAAGCACACGGGCATTTTTCCGGAGCAGGCAGCCAACTGGGACTGGGCAATGGACAAAATCCGTCATGCAGGCCGTCCCATCAGCGTACTGAACCTGTTTGCCTATACCGGCGGCGCAACCATGGCGTGTGCGGCTGCCGGCGCCAGCGTCTGCCATGTGGACGCGGCAAAGGGCATGGTTGCCTGGGCAAGAGAGAATGCCAGACTTTCCGGCGTAGAGGATCGTCCCATCCGCTGGATCATCGACGACTGCCGCAAATTTGTGGAGCGGGAGATCAAGCGGGGCAGAAAATACGACGCCATTATCATGGACCCACCGTCCTACGGCAGAGGTGCAGGCGGCGAGGTGTGGAAGCTGGAGAAGGACCTTTACGGCTTTGTAAAGCTTTGCGCCGGGGCTCTGTCCGATGATCCCCTGTTCGTTATCATCAATTCCTATACCACCGGGCTTGCACCCTCTGTGGTGGGGTATATTTCAGACAGTATTTTTTCAACAAAATTCGGCGGACATACCGACTGCGGAGAGCTGGGACTTCCGGTGAGCGCATCGGGGCTGGTGCTTCCCTGCGGAGCAACGGGACGCTGGCATCGGGAGGACTAAGTCATTGGAAACAGCCATTGAAGTAAAGGATGCGTCCTTTTTCTACAATAAAATCGAGGGAGAAGCGCCCATTCATGTGTTTGAGCACCTGGACCTGACCATTGCGCAGGGGACCTTTGTGGTGATTCTTGGACACAACGGCTGCGGCAAATCCACGCTGGCAAAGCACTTTAACGCCATTCTTCTGCCCCATCTGGGAGAGGTAATGGTCTATGGCATGGATACCCGGGACGAGAATGAGACGATTCCCATCCGGAAAACCGTGGGCATGGTATTCCAGAACCCGGACAACCAGATCGTTGCCAATGTGGTGGAAGAGGATGTTGCCTTTGCGCTGGAGAACCTTGGGGTTCCTCCGGCAGAGATTCGGGAGCGGGTGGATGCCGCGCTCAAGGCGGTTGGCATGTATGAATACCGGAAGCATGCCCCCCATCTTCTTTCCGGCGGACAGAAGCAGCGGGTTGCCATTGCGGGCGTCCTTGCCATGCGTCCCAAATGCGTGGTGCTGGACGAGCCCACTGCCATGCTGGACCCCGTGGGCAGAAACGAAGTGGTGGACACCATCCATGAGCTGAACCACAAGTTCGGCGTAACCGTGGTGCTGATTACTCACCATATGCGGGAAGCCATTGATGCGGACCGGGTGGTGGTGATGAACGACGGCAAGATCATTGCCGACGATACGCCCAAAAAGGTATTTTCACAGGTAACGCTTTTAAGAGACGTAGGGCTGACCGTACCGGAGACAACGGATCTCATGTACGAGCTCAACGAGCGGGGCTGGAATCTTCCCTTGGATGCCCTGAGCGTAGAGGAGTGTGCCCACGCCATCTATCAGGAAGCGACAAACGCATAAACCTTCATATTGATTCACCAGAACATAGACGCCCAGCAGGGCTGTGCGGGCGATCTTACCATGTGTCAGCCAGAGGATTTATAGCTTGAAGCCTATCATCGAAACAAAAGATCTCACCCATATTTATTCCCAGGGCACGCCCTTTGAGCACTATGCCCTGGACCATGTGAATTTTTCCGTGATGCCCGGAGAGTTTATGGGCATCATCGGGCATACCGGCTCCGGAAAGTCCACGCTGATTCAGCACTTAAACGGACTGCTGAAGCCTACCTCCGGCAGCGTGCTCTTTGACGGCGAGGACATCTGGAAGGATAAGCAGTTTACCCGTCAGGTACGGTTCCAGGTGGGACTGGTGTTCCAGTATCCGGAGTACCAGCTTTTTGAGGAGACGGTCTATAAGGACATCTCCTTTGGACCCAAGAATATGAAGCTCAGTCAGGAGGAAATTGACCGCCGGGTGCGGGAAGCCGCGGAATTTGTAGAGCTGCCCCAGTCGGTGATGGAGCTTTCTCCCTTTGAGCTTTCCGGTGGACAGAAGCGGAGAGTTGCCATTGCGGGCGTCATTGCCATGGAGCCCAAGGTTTTGATCCTTGACGAACCCACGGCGGGTCTGGACCCCAAAGGGCGGGAGGAGATTCTGCGGAATATCCGGAATTATCAGTCCGCCAAGCAGGCAACCGTGATTATGGTCAGCCACTCCATGGAGGAAATTGCCGACAGTGTGGAGCGGCTGGTGGTGGTCAACGACGCCCACATTCCCATGGACGGCACCCCCAGAGAGGTGTTCTCCCACGGGGAAGAGCTGGAGGCAATGGGGCTTGCAATTCCCCAGGTAACGCGGATTTTCCGGCGATTAAAGGAGCTGGGACTTCCGGTGGATGCTTCGGTCTATACCACCGCTCAGGCAGTTCAGGCGCTGGAAGCACTGAAGGGAGGTGGGGCAGCATGCTGAAGGATATCACCATCGGACAGTATTTCCCCGGCACCACCCCCATCCACAAGATGGACCCCCGCACCAAGATCCTGAGCGTCATTCTCTATATCGTTGCGCTGTTTACCTGCAAGGGGATTGTGGCGTATGCCTTGACGCTGGTTTATCTCGTCGCGGCAGTGCGAATCTCCAAGATCAAACTGAAAACCATTTTAAAGGGCGTCAAGCCGGTGATTTTCATCATCGTATTTACCGCCATCCTCAATATGTTCTACACCCAGGGCAATGTGCTGGTGCAGGTGTGGAAGTTCAAAATTACCGATAACGGCATCCGCAATGCGGTGCTGATGGTGGCAAGAATCATCATGCTCATCACGGGCACCTTCCTGCTCACCTATACCACCTCGCCCATTACCCTGACCGACGGTTTGGAGCGGCTGCTGGGTCCCCTGAAGAAGATTCATGTGCCGGTGCATGAGCTGGCGATGATGATGTCCATCGCCCTGCGGTTCATCCCCACACTGATTGAGGAGACGGACAAGATCATGTCCGCGCAGAAGGCAAGAGGTGCCGATTTTGAAACCGGCAATCTCATGCAGAAGGCAAAGGCGCTGGTGCCCATCCTGGTGCCCCTGTTTGTCAGCGCCTTCCGCCGTGCAGATGAGCTGGCTACGGCAATGGAATGCCGCTG
>CAJKNS010000130.1 GCA_905201305.1 uncultured Eubacteriales bacterium | reverse complement strand
GCAAAGTTTTCCTGAATATACCGCCGGATAGGATCCGTACGTTTTTCCGGCGCTGCGGTAACCGGTTCCACGGACTGAAAGAATCGGTTCAGCAGGGTTTCCAGCTGCTCCACTGTCTTGCAGCGGGAAACCTGACTGTCAATCTCCGGTCCCACCTGAAAATCATTCTGTCCCCGCCCGGCAGGAAACAGCGATGCCGCAGTCCGCAGCCGTTTTTTCAGCAGCGGCTTCAGCTCCCACAGGGCGTTGTCGCTCTGGGCAAAGGTTTCAATATAGGCATCGGTCAGTGCTCTTGCCTGCGGAAAATCTCCGGTCAGCACCGCATTATAAAACAGCCGGTCATTATAGGTCCGGTAGCGCTCGCCGCTGCCCTCTACGGTGATGTCATAGGAGGTAAGCACCCGGCTCCGGGTATAGGCGCCGGTCTCCTCAAACAGTGCCCTGGACTCCTGCCAAATTCGCGTTAAATCCCGCAGACTGCGGGTGGGCTGGCTAACGGCAGCGGCAATGAGAATGGAATAGCTGTTTTCCAGATAATCCACCGCCTGAGACATGATGCCCGCAATCTCCTGCACCATTTCCTGATCCGTCATTGGGTGCCCCTGGGGCTGCTGGAAGCTGAGCAGCAGCAGGATCTCACTTCCCGCATCGGCGCTGTAGCAAATGTGCCGCACATTGAGCATTCCTTCGCACACCAGCAGCACCGTATCCCGCATATGATTGAACTCCTCATGGCTGGAGGGATGCCGGGATTGCTGGGCGTCGGTGCTGCCCAAGCCAATTACCTCCAGGGTGCAGATCATTAAATCCGCCCAAGGCAGTCGGATTCCGTTTTTCTCCAGCTGTGAGCTCAGGTTGCTGGTATGCACCGGGTTTACGCTGTCTTCAATGAGGTTCCGGACAAAGATTCCCCGGAGCATTTTCTGGCATTCATACAGCGCTTGTCGAAGCCGCTGATTTTCCCGCACCAGCTGGGCGCGGCGCTGATCGTCGCTCATGGCAGTTCCTCCCTTCTCGTCCACCATTATACCACATTCTTTTGCGCAAGGAAGTAGATTTCATGCGCAAAATCTTTGATTCACGCATAATTTTTCAAGTTTTCATCAAAATCAAAGAATCCGCGCATTTCGTAGAAAAACAATCTGGTAAAATATCATTATCCGCACTAAGATAAGATCATCATAAAAATAACCTGAAGGAGGACAAATCATTGATGTGCAAAAAAACCATATCCCTATTTCTGGCGTCTGCCCTAGCCCTTGGATTGCTGGCAGGCTGCGGCAATGATACGGATTCCGCAGCAGCATCCTCTGCCGCTCCCGCGGCTTCGGTTACGGACTCTGCACCTGCTGCACCGGAAGCTACTCCTGCCGCTGTGCAGGAGGAAAGCACGCCGGAGGCTTCTGCCCAGGAGCAGGAAACCGTTCTGAACGAAGCCCCCGAGCCAGAGGACTACACCCTCAGCGAGGACGGTGAAACCCTGAGCCTTTGGTATCCCGCTGCCGGCGCGTTCCAGAACATGATCGACTACACCGAGCAGGCACGTCTGAAGGAAACCGAGAAACTGACTGGCGTTCATATCGATCTGGTTCTGGCAAACATGGAAAACGCCAACCAAGCCCTGAACCTAATGGCCGCCAGCGGCGACTATCCGGACATGATTCAGAACCCCAACATGCTCACCGGCGGTGTCAGTGCTGCGGTAGAGAATGAAATGCTCATGCCTCTGAATGATCTATATGATGAGTACATGCCCCACTACAAGGCAATCCGCGAGAGTCTTTCCGCTTATGAAAAGGATTCCAGGCTGGAAGACGGCACTCTGCCCATGGCATATGCGTTCTATAAAGAAGGCTATGGCATCAACCTTGGTCCCGTGATTCGTCAGGACTGGCTGGACGAGCTGGGTCTGGATACCCCCGTTACCTACGATGATTACCACGACGTTCTCACCGCATTCAAGAACGACAAGGGTGCAGATGCTGCCCTGTGGATTCCCTATACCGGCACCGTCAGCGGCTATCTTGCAGCAGGCTATCAGACCGGCAGCGAAATGCTCTGCAAGGACGGCGAAGTGCTCTACGGTCCCATCACTGACGAATACAAGGACTTCCTGGAGATGATGAAGCAGTGGTATTCCGAGGGCCTGATCTACTCCGACTTTGCCACCTATACTGCCAGCGAGCAGTATGCCCCCGATGAGCTGATCTCCCATGACCGCACCGGTATCTTCTACTCTACCGCAGCTATGATCACCGAGTTTGAGGGCAAGAGCTCCAGCGGCATGACCCTCTCCGCCATTTCCGATGCCGTCCAGAAGGAAGGCGACAAGAATCACGTGTGCCATAACTACTCTCTGGTTCTGGGCATCGGCACCGGCATCTCCACCACCTGCTCCGATCCCGAGCTGGCAGCACAGTGGCTGAACTTCCAGTACACCCAGAAGGGCTTTATGCTTAACAACTACGGTGAAGAAGGCGTTAGCTATGAGCTGGACGCCGACGGCAATCCCCACTTCACCGATCTCATCACCAGCAATCCTGACGGTCTTCCCCTGCCCATCGCCATCGAGAAGTACGCCTGCATGAGCGGTCCCTTCGTCAATGACTACACCCGTATGTACGCAGGCTACACCGATGCCCAGAAGGAAGCCAGCGACATTTGGACCGGTACCTCCGACAACGAGTGGATGGTTGCAAACGTTCCCCTGGAGACCGAGGAAAGCACCGAGTACAATGCAGCGCTCAACGAGGTTTCCACCTATTCCGCCGCGCAGATTGCCAAGTTCATCACCGGCGAGGCTGACCTTGACACCGAGTGGGACGAGTATGTTTCCACCTGCGAGTCCCTAGGCGTGCAGACCATGATCGACATTTACACCGATGCGGTTGCCCGCTACAACGCAGCATAAGGAGCTTAAGTCCATGAAAAAAATGTACAGCATTAACGACATCGGTGCGCAGCTGGGACTTTCCAGCCGGGAAGCTCCGGGACCTCGCGGCATGAGTCTGGAATATCTCTGGGACATTGCCGCAGCGGATCGTTTTATTGAGCTTTTAAAGCAGGACGGTGCCGATCCCATTGCGCTGGACGGACATCCTCAGGCATGGCTTGCCTGCTATCTGGCGCTGGAGCTCCGTCCCAAGGTTGTAGGTCTGTTTATTCCTCCCATGGGCGGCGACGTTCCCATGAAGGCGCTTTCCTTCGGCGACAAAAATCCTCAGGGACATGTAGACATGCAGACGGAGCCGTTCCAGGATGGCATTCTGCTCAGCTTCTCTCCGGACACCCGGGATTACTGCACCGCATACCTGGACAACATCGTCCTGCCCGCAGAGCTGAAAGGACAGCACGTCTATCTTCAGGGTATGGCGCCCAACTTTATCACCGGTTCTCTGGCGCTGACACTGGCAGAGGCTTGCCCCAGCGTGTCCGTTGCCGGTCAGGATGGCAGCTTTGTTTGCGTCTACTCCACCCAGCCGGAGAAAAAGCCCGGTCAGGTCACCGGCAAAAAAGCCATGCCAATGCCCGGAGCTCCCGGTCCCATGGACGGAGGAAAGCCGCCCATGCCCCCTCGATAATCCCTTACCGAAAGAAAGGAGATCACTATGGAAACTACCCTGAATCAGGTCACTGCCCTGTGCAAAAAGCTCAGCGGTCACGAAGCCTGCCACCAGCTGGTCAGCCAGCTGTGCCGCGATATGTCCTTTGGCAAGATGGAGTCCTTTGCAGCTGCCTTTGCCAGCCGGGATGACATTCTGCTGGAGCTGCCCTGGGGAAAGTATTTAAATCATGACAGCATTCGTCGTTGCCTGATGGATTCTGCCAATGATGACCGTCACGGGATTCTGGACATCCACTGCGCTGTTACCGAGTGCCTGGAGGTAGCCGGAGACGGACAGACCGCCCGTGGCTGCTGGATGTTCCAGAGCGTTACCACCGCAAAGGACGGCGAAGCCCGCTGGATCTGGTATAAGGCAGACATCTGCTTTGTTCCGGAGGGCGACGCGTGGAAAATCTGGAGACTCACCATTTATCCCATGTTCAATGCCAAGTTTGACGAGGACTGGGGCAAGCTGACTCCCACCGATTGGGCTCAGCTGGCTGCGGAAAAGCATCCCGATGCGCCGCTGGAGAAAAAGCCCTGGCATTTGGGCGATCCCATCCGCCTGTGGGAGTGCTATCCGCCGAAGCCCTATGACGCATGGAACGAGACTGTACTGGGGAGGGAATCCAAATGAGAAATCTGGAAGAACTGAAGCTCGCCTTTGATCGCCTTCAGGCAATCGATGACTGCCGGAACCTGATGAGCCGCTATATCTACCTTCATAACATGGAGCGCCATCGGGAATATGCCGTAGAGCTGTGGAGCCATCGGGAGGACTGCTGCCTCCAGATGCCCTGGGGTCGTTATGACGGCTGGGACGGCGTTGCGGAATGCTATTTAAAGGATCACGGCGATGTATTTGATAAGGCTGAGAAGAACGGCACGGAGCCGGTGGGTCCCACCATGTGCTCCATCCATCCCCTGGACACCGAGGTCATTGAAGTGACAGCAGACGGAAAAACCGCAAAGGGCTGCTGGCTGAGCTACGGTCATGAGAGTTGGAGCGCCGATGAGCCCATGATGCTGCCCCCCGGAATGACTGCTCCTGCCGGTGGTCCAGGTGGTCCTGGCGGTCCTGGTGGTCCCGGCGGTCCTGGTGGTCCCGGTGGTCCTGGTGGTCCTGGTGGTCCCGGCGGTCCCGGTGGTCCTGGCGGTCCCGGTGGTATGGCGCCGGTAAAGCCTGACACCTTCCTGAACGCTACCGATGTTACTCTGAACGGCGACATCTACAACGGCACCGGCTACTATGGTCAGAAGCCCAAACCCCTGTTCGTGACCCTGGGTAAGGGCGCTGTGCTCAACGGCGCTGTTTCCGCAACCGAGACTCGTCATATTGATGAGAACGGCAAGCAGAACACCCACTTCACTATCAAGGAGTTCTACTATCTGGCACATGTGGAGAACCGGAACTTCTTCAACGGCGACAACACCGTAGAGGTTACTCTGAAGGACGGCGCAGTTTGGAATGTTACTGCACCCGGTATCATCAACAAGCTCACCGTTGGCGAGGACTGCACCTTCAACGGCACCGTCACCGAGAATGCTGACGGCACCCTGACTGTGGCACCCAAGGCTTAAACGGTCGCTGCCCAGCACACAGCGCTGATTGCGGCGTCATTTAAAACATATACACAAGGACCGTAAGGTCACGAATCCCCTGCTGAGCACTTTGCCGGCAGGGGATTTTTTTCAGTGGATCGACGCCGGAATCCCCAAGTGGAAATGGAAATAATACAACGGAGAAACCGCCGGGACACGCTTGTGCCCCAGCGGGCGGCGTTGAAATGAATGCGGATTTATGTTATAATTTTTATAAAATAACATACAGTTGAACGGCAATTTTACAAGAATGACCAAGGAAATCCGCCGACCCGGTTCCGAGAAAACCGTCCGGCCTTCCTCAGGGAAAGAAAGAGAGGCCTTGCCCCGTGAAACGAGATATCAATCGGTTGCTCGCTATGAGCTTCGTTTTTTCGGTCATCGTGGCAGCCTATACCTGCCGAATGCTTGCAAAATTCGACATCGGCGGTCCTGTCATGAACCATATCCGGACGGCGCTCTATCTGCTGCTTTTCACCCTGTGGGGCTTTTCCCTTGGCCGGCGCATTATCCAGCGGCAGGCGCTGCACTGCCTGCGGCTGACGGCGGCGCTGATGCTGCTGTGGCTCATACTGCGGACGCTGAAATACAGCGTTGTTACCGGTCCGGCGGCGGGGCGGTACATATGGTATCTCTACTATCTGCCGATGCTGTTCCTCCCTCTGCTGTGTGTGTATATCGCCCTGTCCATGGGAAAGTCAGAGGACTACCGCCTGAGCCGAGGGACCGGTATGCTGTCGATCATCCCTGCGGCACTGTTTCTGTTGGTGATCACCAACGACCTGCATCAGCAGGTATTTGCCTTCAAAAGCGGTGTCCCCGGATTGCCGGTTTCCGGCACATATTCCTACCGCCCGCTGTATTTTATCTGTCTTGGCTGGATGGTGGTCTGTATGGCTTTTTCCCTTGTCTGCCTGTTCCGGAAGAGCCGTATCCCAAGTGGTGAAGGAAAGCGGATAACACCGTTTGTGCTGGGCTGTGCGATGCTCCTGTACAGTATTCTCTATCTGTCGGGTATTCCGGCTGTTCGGTGGTGGTTCGGCGATATGAACGTGATGTTCTGCCTGATGTATGCCGCCATCTATGAAAGCTGTATCCGCTGCCGTATGATACCGTCCAACACGGGATATGTGGAACTGTTTGAGGCCTCAACGCTGGCGGCCTGTATCGCAGATCGCAGCGGCCGGATCGTCCTGCGCTCCCGTGCCGCAGGTGAGGATATGACCTGCCCGCAGGAGGGGCAGCGGATCGTTCGGCCCGATGGCATGCGCATTTCCTCGGCGCCCATCAGCGGCGGCTACGCCGTTTGGCAGGACAATGTGCGCCAGCTGGCGGAGCTGCGCACCCGGCTGAATGCGAACAAGGAGGAAATGGAACGCAACAAGAAGAAGCTGAAGGACGCCTATCTTGTTCAGAAAAGTCTGCATGAGCTGACCGAAAAGAACCGCATATACAATGAACTGGAGGCAAAGCACAGCAGGCAGGCAGCCCAGATGCGGCAGATGCTTGCCCAATGCGAGAGATCCGGACCCGCCGAGAGGCGAAGCCTGCTGAAGAAGGTGCTGCTGCTGGGCACCTACATCAAGCGCAGCGCCAATTTGTACTTCCTCAGCAGCGAGTACCAGTGGCTGGGGG
>CAJKNS010000129.1 GCA_905201305.1 uncultured Eubacteriales bacterium | reverse complement strand
CAGGTGCAGAGGAAGCGGTGCTGGTGCCGCATGCAGCCATGCTTGCAACCATCATCACAGCCAGCAGAGCTGCAAGAAGTTTCTTGAATTTCATTTGTATCCTCCTCAAAGAATAATGATATATGTTGTACACGCCTTTCGCGCGAAGCAACCGAAAGCTACATGCCCGGCGCACCCAGGAGTCTGGGCAGGAACAGGACAATGTCGGGGAACAGGGCAATGATAATTACCACTGCCAGCTCACAAATAAAATATGGTACAACGCCCTTGAAAATCTCAGAGGGGTTGACGCGCAGTGCATTTGCAGTTGCAAACACGTTCATGCCAATGGGAGGCGTCAGACCGGCGATCTCGCACATGAAGCACAGGCAGATGACGAGAACATAGGGGCTGTAGCCAACGGCATTGAGCACCGGGAATACCACGGGTACGGTGATGATGATGATAGAAACGATGTCCATCACGCAGCCACAGAAGATGTACAGCAGCACCACCAGCATGAAGATGAAGAATGCAGGTGCATGGACGGAAGCAATCAGGCGAGCCAGGGTATCAGCCAGCTTGGTTGCGGAGATGAATGCGCCAAAGAGCTGACCGGCAACGATGATGGGGAAGATGCCGGACTCCATGGTAGCGGACTCCCAGATGCTGTGGGCAATCTGCTTCAGGGGCAGACGCTTGACCAGCGCATAGATGCAAACGGCAAAGGCACCGATGGCGCCGCCGACGGTTGCGGTAAACAGACCGGCAAAGGTACCGCCGATGATGATGCCGAACAGGCACAGGATGGGAATCAGAAGTCTGAGGCTCTTGAGCTTCTCCTTCACGGGAACCTTCTCGCCGGAAGCGGGAGGAATGCTGCCGGGCTTAACACGGCCGATGATCCGAACGGTTACGCACAGCAGAATGGCAGTCAGGATGCCGGGGATCACGCCGCCCATCAGAGCGGTACCAACGCTCATGGTGATGGGGGAAATCAGGCAGTACATAATGATTGCCATGGACGGGGGAATCAGGGTGGACAGTGCGCCGGAAGCAGCAATACAGCCCATAGAGTAGTTCCGGTCATAACCGGAGGCTTCCAGCTCGGGCATTGCCAGCTTGCCGAATACAATGTTGCCTGCCACGGAAGAACCGGAGCAAGCGCCGAACACGGCGTTTGCAGCAACGACGGTGAACAGCTGACCGCCCTTGATGCGGCCCAGCCAGGCTTTCATCGCCGCAAAAGCTCCGCCCGCTATTCCCGTTTCTCCCGCTAGCGCGCCTACCAGCATGAACATGGGAAGCACAGCATAGTTGTAGTTTGCACCCAGCTCAAAGGGAGCCGTGGTGAACTTGGTAATCATCATGGTCACGTTGCCATGATACAGTGCAATGAATCCGCCGAAGGCAGACGCCAGCATGGAAACAAACACAGGAATACCGGCGAAAATCATAATCATCATGACCAGGAAGGTCACAAGACCAACAATCGATGCATAATCCATATCAGACTTCCGCCTCCTTCTCTTCTTCCTCGGGCTTCTTTACAAACAGCCGGACGGTAGCCCACACGAAGCTCAGCGCCAGCAGGAAAAAGCCGACGGAGAAAATCAGTGCAAAGGGCCACTTTGCAAAGCCTACGCCAGTGGTGGAAGACTTGGCATGGGTTGCCATGAACTTCTGCATCTGGACCAGACCGCGGTAACCGACAAAGCTGGTGATGAAGACTGCGATGATGTTGCCCACCACATTGCACACCAGCTGCACCGCCTTGGGCAGGTGCTTGCTCAGCAGGTCAATCTTGGTATGACCGGTATCCAGCGTGACATATCCGCAGGCAAGGAACACCACAGGAATATGGAGATACTGAATGATCTCGGTGGATGCGGGAATGCCCTTGTGGAAAATCTTCTCACCAAGCACGTTAAAGAATGCCACAAACATAATTGCAATCAGGCAGACGCCGGAAATGAAAGAAACATATTTCAGAATCTTTACAATCACGTTGTCCACCTTATCGTACAAAGTCGGGCTTTGTTTGGACAATTGTTATTCCTCCTTTACAAAATTCCTTGATACCCGTAAAAGGACATCACAAATTATGATGATTTTCGATGATTTTGTCAACATACAAATTGGGCAGTAAAATGTTCATTTTGTGCTTTCGAATTCCACACAGATGTTTGATATGTGTTGTAGCGGCTGTAAATTACGGAAAAACGGCAGCTTTTGGGCTTACATTTCTCAAATATATGCTATAATCGCATTGTTCAAGTAGAAAAAAGAATTGATTCTTTCATGATTTTCACCCTATTTTTGACTGTGAGGCACGCCTATGACCGAAATATTTCTTTCCTGCTTTGCATCCTTCCGCTGCATTGCCGGAGCCTGTCCCGACACCTGCTGCGCCGGCTGGGAGGTGGATCTGGACGAAGACACGCTGCACCGGTACCACCAGCTGCCCAGCGCATTGGGGAACGAAATCCGCAGCGCCATCTGTCAAGAGGACGACTACACCTTTTTCCGTCTCAAAAACGGGCAATGTCCCTTTTTAAATAAGGAGAAGCTGTGCCGGCTGATTCTGGCGCTGGGGGAAGATTCTCTTTCCGTCACCTGCCGGGAGCATCCGCGCTTTTGGGAGGAATACGGCAATACGCGCGAAACCTGCCTGTCCATCTCCTGCCCTGAAGCTGCCCGGCTGCTGCTGGAGGAGCCCCTGGAGCTGTGCGTTCAGGAAACGGACGAGTCTGCACCGGAGGATCCGGAGCTGAATCCGGCATTTTTCCGGCAGCTGCTTATCTATCGCCGGGCGCTGTTTGCCCTGAGCCGCAGCCACCGCAGTCTTGCTGACCGGCTGTCTTTGGCACTGGACGCCGCCGAAAACGGAATTACACTGCCGGAAGATGATGAAATCCCTCCGGATTTCTGGGATTCTCTTCCCGCTCCCCCACTGCAATTGTCTCTGACCGACTACTTTGCTGCCATGGAATCCATGGAGTTCACCCGTCCGCAATTAAAAGAATTGCTGCCTCGGGTGATTGCATCGGGCGCCCCTCTGCCCCTTGCCGATTCCGAAGCGGCAGATGCAGGCGGCAGAATTTTGTTCTATTTTCTCTATCGCTATGTACTGCGCGGCGTTTGGAGCGGATTGGTGGCAGAAAAGGTGCGGTTTGCCGTCTACAGCACCGCCGCAATTCTTGCACTGTCTCAGCACATGGATGCCCCCTCAGCCCACCTGCAAATTCTGGACGCTGCTGTGCTCTATAGCCGCGAGGTGGAGCACTCTCCGGAGAACCTGGAGCTTCTCTATGAGCATTTATGCAGCTCCGATTGAGAATATTCATTAAAAATTTGTATATTCATGTATATATCGAATATTTTGTGCATGTTGTCAAAAGAAACCGGGAGTTTTGTGAATCTTTATGCAAGTTGAAGGTTGCAAAAGCATTTGTCCCGTGGTACTATATCCTCACAAACCAAACATACGACATTTCGTCAAAAACATATAGGAGGCAATCATTATGGCAGCCAAAGAAGTAAAAAAGGTAGTCCTCGCCTATTCTGGTGGACTGGATACATCCATCATCATCCCCTGGCTCAAGGAAAACTACAACAATCCCGAAATCATCGCCGTTTCCGGTGATGTGGGTCAGGAGAGCGAACTGGACGGTCTGGAGGAAAAAGCCATTAAGACCGGTGCTTCCAAGCTCTACATTGCCGACCTCACCGACGAGATGGTAGACGACGTCATCATCCCCTCCATGAAGGCTGGTGCAAAGTATGAGCAGTATCTGCTGGGCACCGCGTTCGCCCGTCCCATCATCGCCAAGAAGCTGGTAGAGATCGCCAAGGCTGAGGGCGCCGACGCCATCTGCCACGGCTGCACCGGCAAGGGCAACGATCAGGTTCGGTTTGAGCTTGCCATCAAGCGCTTTGCTCCTGAGATGACCATCATTGCTCCCTGGCGGATCTGGGACATCAAGAGCCGTGACGAAGAGATCGACTATGCCGAGGCGCACAATGTGCCTCTGAAGATCTCCCGGGAAACCAACTACTCCAAGGATAAGAACCTGTGGCATCTGTCCCATGAGGGTCTGGATCTGGAGGATCCCGCCAACGAGGCTCCCATTGATAAGCCGGGCTTCCTGGAGATGGGCGTTTCTCCCACTGCCGCTCCCGACAAGCCCACCTACCTGACCCTGGACTTTGTAAAGGGCGTTCCCGTTGCCATTGACGGCGAGAAGATGAAAGCCAGCGACATCATCCGGAAGCTCAACAAGCTGGGCGGTGAAAACGGCATCGGCATTCTGGACATCGTGGAGAACCGGCTGGTTGGCATGAAGGACCGCGGCGTATACGAAACGCCCGGCGGCACCATTCTCTACTATGCCCATGAGGTGCTGGAAATGATTACCCTGGACAAGGATACCCTCCATGAGAAGCAGAAGCTGGCAGTTGACTTTGCCGATCTGGTTTACAACGGCAAGTGGTTCACTCCTCTGCGGGAAGCACTCAGCGCCTTTGTTGACAAGACCCAGGAGCATGTCACCGGCACCGTAAAGATCAAGCTCTACAAGGGCAACGTTACCCACGCTGGCGTCACCTCCCCCGAAACCCTGTATTCCGAGGAGCTGGCTACCTTCAACGAGAGCGATTACGACCAGATGGATTCCCAGGGCTTCATCAACCTGTGGGGTCTGCCGGATAAGGTTCAGGCACTGCGGGAGCAGGGCAAGCTGAAGTAAGCGATTTTACGATTATGTTTCTTCTCCGGCAACGGTCCCCATCATCCGGACCGTTGCCGGTACGTCCATCCGGACGTTTTTCTATCTCACAACTCACCACACGATACGATAAGGAGATCTACTATGAAATTATGGGCAGGACGGTTTCAGAAGGAAACGGATACCCTGGTAAACGACTTTAACTCCTCTATTATTTTTGACCAGCGGATGTATAAGCAGGACATCCAGGGCTCTCTGGCACACGCCACCATGCTGGGTCGTCAGGGCATTATCACCAAGGAAGAGGCAGACGACATTGTAAACGGTCTTCAGGCGATTCTTCAGGACATTGAGGACGGCAATGTGGAATTCTCCATGGAAAATGAGGATATCCACATGAACATTGAGGCAATGCTCACCCAGCGCATCGGTCCCGACGGCAAACGGCTCCATACCGGACGCAGCCGGAACGATCAGGTGGCAGTGGACTTCCGGCTGTATGTAAAGTCCGAGATCCCCAAGATCATCGGCATGCTGTTGGACCTGGAAAAGGTTTTGATTGAAAAAGCAAAGGCAAACACCGAAACGGTCATGCCCGGCTATACCCATATGCAGCGGGCACAGCCTACCACCTTTGCCCACTATATGATGGCATATGCCAACATGATCCGCCGGGATATCACCCGGCTGGAGGACTGCTTGGAGCGGATGGATGAATGCCCGCTGGGCGCCGGTGCTCTGGCAACCTCCTCCTATCCCATCGACCGGGAATTCACCGCCCATGCGCTGGGCTTCAAAAAGCCTACAGAGAACTCCATGGACTCCGTATCGGACCGTGATTTCGCCATTGAATTCCTCTCCGCCTGCTCCATTCTCATGATGCATCTGAGCCGCTTCTCCGAGGAGATCATTCTCTGGTGCTCCTGGGAGTTCAAATTCGTGGAGATGGACGACGCCTACTCCACCGGCTCCTCCATTATGCCCCAGAAGAAGAACCCCGACGTTGCCGAGCTGGTGCGCGGTAAGACCGGCCGGGTTTATGGCAGCCTGATTACCCTGCTCACAGTGATGAAGGGTCTGCCCCTTGCCTACAATAAGGACATGCAGGAGGATAAGGAGCCGGTATTTGATGCCATTGACACCGTGGAGCTCTGCATCCCCGTGTTCGCCGCCATGCTGAAAACCATGACCGTGCTGCCCAAGAACATGCGGAAGGCAGCCTCCGGCGGATTTATCAATGCCACCGACTGTGCCGATTACCTCACCAGAAAGGGCATGCCCTTCCGGGAGGCTTATATGATCGTGGGTCGGTTGGTCAACAACTGCCTGAAATCCGGCGATACCCTGGACACCCTGACCCTGCGGGACTTCCGCGCCGTGTCCAACCTCTTCGACGGCGATATTTACGATGCCCTGGCGCTGAAAACCTGCGTCAACGAGCGGAAGGTCATGGGTGGTCCCGCCGAGCAGGAGGTTCTGCGGCAGATTGCCTATATTGAGAAGTTCGTAGAAGAGCACGCTTCCTCCGGTGCTCCTTATGAAGGGAGCGAAAACCAGTGACGAAGATTTTTATTGACGGTCGTGCCGGCACCACCGGGCTCCAGATCGAAGGTCGAATGGGTCTTCGGGACGATGTCACCCTGATTGAGCTGCCTGAGTCCATGAAAAAGGACCCCGCTGCCCGGAAGGGCGCCATTCAGGAAGCGGATTATGTATTCCTGTGCCTGCCCGACGCCGCAGCGGTAGAAGCTGCCGAAATGGTAGAGGATTCCGGCACCCGGATCATCGACGCCTCCACTGCCCACCGGACCAATCCCGCCTGGGCTTATGGCTTTCCGGAGCTGTCAAAGGAGCACAGGGAAGCGATCGCTGCCGGAAACAGGATCGCAGTTCCGGGCTGCTATGCCACAGGCTTTATATCCCTGGTATATCCCATGGTGGCAGAAGGACTGATCAGTGCAGATTATCCGGTCAGCGCCTTTGGAATTTCCGGTTACAGCGGCGGCGGCAAGAAAATGATTGCGCAGTATGAGGCGGACGAGAAGGATCCGCTCTTTGAAGCGCCTCGACAGTATGCACTGGGGCAGACGCACAAGCATCTGAAGGAAATGAAGGCAATCACCGGTCTTGCAAACGAGCCGGTCTTCTGCCCGGTCGTCTCGGATTTTTA
>CAJKNS010000128.1 GCA_905201305.1 uncultured Eubacteriales bacterium | reverse complement strand
GGTCAGCCCATTCATTATAACGAGGAACGGGCAGGGGAGCGCGGTCAGGTGCTCTACCGCTACGACCAGAAAAACATCATGCGCTTCTCCCACGAAAATCCGGAGGTTCAGACCCTTTACAGCGATTTCCTGGGCAAGCCCTGCGGCGAAACAGCCCATCATCTGCTGCACACCGATCATTTCGGCTGGCAAATGCCTCTGTCTCCCAATCTGGACGAGGATGTCAGAGTGATTCGAAAAGTCTGATTCTTACATGTACGAAAACAGTGCTGCTCGGTTGGGCGGCACTGTTTTTTCAAGTTTTTTAAATTGAAAGCAGAAAAAACGAAACACTTTTGGGGTGAATTTCGCCTTATTTGGTAGAGACAGAGGAAAGGAGGCAAGCTGAATGGACGACAGAGAGATTGTGACGCTGTATCTCCAGCGGCGGGAGGATGCCATTGCCCGGACAGATGAAAAATACCGATGGTTGTGCTTTCGTCTGGCTGGAAATATTCTGCCCCAACGGGAGGACCAGGAGGAATGCGTCAGCGATGCGTATCTTTGTTTGTGGAATACCATTCCGCCCAAGGAGCCTAGACGGCTGGGGGCGTATCTTGCGCGGATTACCCGAAGCCTTGCCGTTGACCGGTGGCGAAGTATTCAGGCAGGAAAGCGCGGCGGCGGACAGATTGCATATGCGCTGGAGGAGCTGGAGCAGACCCTTTCCGGCGGAAAACCCCCCGAAGAGCAGCTGGAGCAGCAGGAGCTTCGAAGCATCCTGAACGGATTTCTGGGTGAGCTGACGGACTTACAGCGCCGGGTTTTTCTGCGGCGATACTGGTATTTTGATTCTGCACAGGACATTGCCAGGGAACTGGGGCTGACCAGCGCAGGGGTGCGTTCCATGCTCCATCGGCTCAGAAAGCGACTGAAAACATATTTGGAACAGGAGGGAATCTCAAGATGAAGGGAATGGATGTGATCGATGCGCTGGCGGATGTTCGCGAGGATTGGCTGGAGGACGCTGCCCCCAAAGGCGGAAGAAAGCCGCCCAAGTGGGCAAAATATCTATCTCTTGCAGCCTGCCTGACGGTGCTTGCGGCATTTTCAGGTATGATGCTCCTGCGGTTTACCGGCGGACAGGGACAGCAGGGCTCTGTACAAACGCCGGATGGTGCGGCAGTTACCACGGAAAGCAGTCAGGAGGAAGCTGCGGCACTGTCGGAGCAGGAGCAATTCTATGCGTGCTTCTATCAGCTGGATCGAAGCACCATGGAGGCTTATGTTGATGCGCACCCGGAGGTCTTGGCGCAGGGCTGGAGCGGAATCGACATCAATGCCGCCGGACTGGAGGACAGCGGAACGGAGATTCATACCACCCAGGGGGATCAGGTGCTGGCACTGGATGCAAAGAACGGAATTCTTCTGATTCGCGTGGAATTGGATGGCAGCGGAAACGCCAGCCGAGGGGTCCTGGCAATCTGTAAGGACACGTCCCAGCTGCGGCTTTGTGCAGCGTCTGCTTTGCCGGATTCCGGCGAAACCGTCGGAGCCATTTGCCAGGAAAACGGTGGGCTTCTGGCATTGACCGGCAGTGCGTTTTGGGACGACGGAAGCAGCGACGGCGGCGCCATCTCCGGTCTTGCAATTTGCAGCGGAACCTCTTTGGGGGAGAAGCTGGGAGCGGCGGGAGATAAGCGGCTGGAGCTGCGGCAGGATGACAGAATGTATGTTGTGGATTCCGCCGATCCGGTGGGAGAGAACACCAGAGATGCCTGCGAATTTGGTCCTGCGCTGATCGTAGACGGGAAAAACGTTGCGGGCGACAGCAGCTGGAATACCCCGCAGCCTCGTGCGGTGATCGGACAGAACGACCGGCTGGAGACCATGATGGTAGTAATCGAGGGGCGCTTGACAGACAGCATCGGCTGCGGCATTGCGCCCATTGCAGAGAAGCTGTTGGAGTATGGCTGCGTCCAGGCGATGAATCTGGACGGCGGCACCAGCGCAATCCTGTATTACAAGGGACAGTATATCACCCGGTGCTACAATCCGGCGCTGCCGGAGGGGAGAAAGCTTCCCACAGCCTGGGTATACGGTTACGACGAATAAAAATGGCAGGGACTGCATTTTTTCAGGACCTGCCAAAGCATATTCTGTTTAGCGCCTGCGCCGGATCAGGAGAATCACCAGCACAACCAGCAGCACCACAATCAGCAGCGCGGAAATAATCAGTACCATAAAAATCGGCAGCATGATATTGGTGTTGACAGCAGGGGAAACGCTGGGCGTAGGCGTCAGCTCCGACACCTCTGCGGAGACGGCTGGGACCTCTATTATCGTCTGGGTAGGGGAGGGAGCAACCGTTTCCTGAGCGGAAATCAGCTCCGGCTCTTCCTCATTCTCCAGCGTGGAGTCCTGATTGTCCGATTCATCGGGCAGATCGGGGTCCGGCACATCTACACCGTAGGTCAGCGCGTCATAGTTGTCATAGCCCCAGTCAAACAGCCGAATGGTCTGGGAGAAGCTGGCGGTCCGGCTGCCGCAGCCCATGACCACGCACAAAAGCCTCCGTCCGTCCTTGTCAGCGGCGGAAACCAGACAATAGCCTGCCACAGAGGTATGACCGGTTTTGATGCCGATGGCATAGGGATAGCTGTAATTGGGATAGGAGGAGCCGGGGAGCACGCCATTGGTGGAGGTGATTTTCTGGGTGCCGTGGACGTTGGTGGCAGCCAGTGTGGTGACAGCGCTACCGACAATGTCCCGGAATTCCTCATATTCCATGGCAGCCTGGGCAATGATGGCAAGATCCCGGGCGGTGGTGTAGTGCTCGGAGTTGGGGAGTCCGTGACAGTTGGCAAAATGGGTGCCGGTGCAGCCCAATTCCTGTGCCTCTTCGTTCATCAGCTCCACGAATTTCTCCCGGGAGCCGCTGATGTATTCCGCCACCACGTTGGCGGCTTCACTGGCGGATACCACCAGCAGCGCCTGAAGCAGCCGATGGACGCTCATGGTCTCGCCCACAACCAGATTGCCCTTGGAGGCAGCCTGACTCAGATCGGCAAAGGCGGAGGACTGGACCGTTACCATATCCTTGGGATCGCCGTATTTCAGGCACAGATATGCAGTCATAATTTTTGTGGTGCTGGCAGGGTAGTTCTTTTCATCCGCCTTGTACTCATACAGCGTGACGCCGGTGTCCATATCCATCAGATATGCGGCATAGGCTGTGACGGAAATATCGTCGGCAGCGGGAGCGTCCTGCTCAATGAGCATATCGCCGGCAACGGCGGGAACCATAAAGCCGACCATAAGAACCATGGACAGCAGAAGGGCCAGAAGTCGTTTCATGCAATCGCCTCTTTTTCTCACGTTATTCTCTCTTTTTTGCACAATCTTAAATATTCTATCAGAAAATACTGGTAAAGTAAAGACATTCCCGGCGAAATGCGGCAGTGCTTTTCTTTCGGCGCGGTCTGTGGTATACTATTTAAATCGCATATCACGAAGAAATGAGGGAATGATATGGCAAAAACACTGGTCCTGGCAGAGAAACCCTCGGTGGGCAGAGAGCTTGCACGGGTGCTGGGCTGTAAAAAGAGCGGAAACGGGTATCTGGAGGGGGACAGGTATATTGTCACCTGGGCGCTGGGGCATCTGGTCACCCTGGCAGATCCCGATGTGTATGACAAAAAGTATGAAAAGTGGGACATGCAGGACCTTCCCATGCTGCCGCAGAATATGAAGCTGGTGGTGATTCCGGAATCCCGGCGGCAGTTTCAGGCGGTGTCCTCCCTGATGAAGCGGGGGGATGTAACGGAGCTGATTATCGCCACCGACGCAGGTCGTGAGGGCGAGCTGGTTGCCCGGTGGATTATGATGAAGGCAGGCTGGAAGGGCAAGACCCAGCGGCTTTGGATTTCCTCCCAGACCGACAAGGCAATTCGGGACGGCTTTCAAAATTTGAAGCCCGCAGCGGACTATGAGAATCTGTTCCGTTCTGCGCAGGCGCGCAGTGAGGCGGACTGGCTGGTGGGACTGAACGTTACCCGGGCGCTGACCTGTAAATACAACGCCCAGCTGTCCGCAGGGCGGGTGCAGACGCCGACCCTTGCCTTAATTGTCCGGCGGGAAGAAGAGATTCGGAAGTTTACACCGCGGGAATTCTGGGGGATTAATGCAAAGCTACAGGGCTTCACGGCGTCCTGGCGGGATGGTGGCAAGAATGCTCAGACCTTTGACCGCAGCCGTGCGGAGGAAATCCTCGGCAAGCTCAAGGGAAAACCGGCGATTTTGACCAAGGTGGAGCGGCAGAGAAAGCTCACGCCGCCGCCTGCTGCCTATGACCTCACAGAGCTCCAGCGGGATGCCAACAAAAAATATGCCTATTCGGCGAAGGAAAC
This sequence comes from uncultured Eubacteriales bacterium, assembly GCA_905201305.1. Lineage (GTDB taxonomy): Bacteria > Bacillota > Clostridia > Oscillospirales > Oscillospiraceae > HGM13006. Next base: position 2,503 of record CAJKNS010000128.1, on the reverse strand, counting down.
GCTGTCACTGATGCAGAGCCTGTATGAGCGGCATAAGCTTTTGACCTATCCCCGGACGGACTCCCGGTATATCTCCCAGGACGTGGTGGCAACGCTGCCGGAACGTCTGCGGAGCTGCATGGTGGACGAATATAAGCCCCTTGCCCAGAAAATCTACCGGAATAAGCCGCTGAAAACAAAATACCTGGTGAACGACGCCAAGGTGACCGATCACCATGCCATCATTCCCACAGAGGAACAGCCGCAGCTCTACGAGCTCAGCGGTCCAGAGCGGAATATCTATGATCTGGTTGTGCGGCGGTTTTTGGCAGTGTTGATGGATCCCTATGAATACGAGGAAATCCGGCTGACCATGACCATCGGCGGGGAGACGTTTACTGCCAAGGGAAAGCACGTCATTAGTCAGGGATGGAAGTCCGCCTATAACCGTTCGTTCCAGCTGGACGAGGACGAGGAGGAGCAATCCCAGAACCTCCCGGAGCTCAGTCAGGGACAGAAGCTCCCGGTGGAATCCGTTGCACTGAAGCCCGGAAAAACCTCGCCCCCTGCCCGGTATACCGAGGCAACGCTGCTTTCTGCCATGGAGCATCCGTCGGCACAGGTGAGCGATCAGAACCTCTCCAGAATTCTGGAGGAAACCTCCGGCTTGGGAACCCCAGCCACCCGGGCGGATATCATTGAAAAGCTGTTTTCTACGTTTTATGTGGAACGCCGGGGGAAGGAACTGGTGCCCACCTCTAAGGGCGTGCAGCTGGTAGAGCTGGCGCCGGAGGAGCTTCGGTCTGCTGCCCTGACCGCAAAATGGGAGGACCAGCTGGCGGACATTGCAAAGGGCAAGGTCCGGGATACGGAGTTTGTGGACCGGATGCGCAAATATGCCACGGAGCTGGTGACCGAGGTGAAAGCCAGCAATCAGACCTATCGCCATGACAACCAAACCAGGACCCCATGCCCGGACTGCGGGAAATATCTCCTGCGGGTAAAGGGCAAGCGTGGAGAGATGCTGGTCTGCCCGGATCGGGAATGCGGCTATCGTCGAAGTCTCACTCAGACCACCAATGCCCGGTGCCCTAACTGCCATAAGAAAATGGAGCTCCGGGGCGAGGGAGAAAAGCAGATGTTTGCCTGCGTCTGCGGCTATCGGGAAAAGCTCTCGGACTTTAAAAAGCGGCGCACCAATGCCGGAGCGGGCAAGCGGGACGTGAGAAAATACCTTGCCAACCAGTCAAGCGGCAGCGGAAATACTGCCATGGCGGATGCGCTGGCAAAATGGAAAGCGGCACAGGAGGCAAAAAACAAATGAAACTGATTTCATGGAATGTCAACGGACTTCGGGCTTGCCTGGGAAAGGGCTTTCAGGACTATTTTGACCAGGCAGACGCAGACTTTTTTTGCCTCCAGGAGACAAAGCTGCAGGCGGGACAGGTGGAGCTGGAGCTGCCGGGGTATCATCAATATTGGAACTATGCCGAGAAAAAGGGCTATTCCGGCACTGCGATTTTTGCAAAGGAAGCGCCGATTTCCGTACAATACGGCATAGGCGTGCCGGAGCTGGACACCGAGGGGCGGCTGATTACCCTGGAATACCCGGACTATTATGTGGCGACCTGCTATACCCCCAATGCCCAGGAGGGACTAAAGCGCATTGACCACCGAATGGCATGGGAGGATGCCTTCCGGGAATATCTTTGCAGCTTGAATCAGAAAAAGCCGGTGATGGTTTCCGGCGACCTGAATGTGGCGCGGCTGGAAATCGACCTGAAGAATCCGGGACCAAACCGGGGCAAGGCGGGCTTTTCCGATCAGGAGCGGGGGAAGATGGAAACGCTGCTGGACAGCGGCTTTGTGGACTCCTTCCGGGCACTGTATCCCGATGTCACCGGCGTCTACAGCTGGTGGAGCTACCGGTTCAATGCCCGGAAGAACAATGCGGGATGGCGCATTGACTACTGGCTGGTGTCGGCTGCACTCCGGGAAAAGATTGTGGATGCGAAAATCCATGGTGAGATTCTCGGCTCAGACCACTGCCCGGTGGAACTGGAAATCGACCTGTAAACGGCAGTGAATTCGGCGGTTTATTAAAGTATATATTTTTGTAACAGTTCACAAAAATCCTGACAAGTCTGAATCAGATTTGTCAGGATTGTGCTTTCTGACGGGGAAATTACACGCTTTACTGTATAAAAGCGTGAATAAGACGAATATTTATGCAGGATTTCTGCCAAAATTTTAAGGCTTATGTAAAAATGCTGTTGACAAATGGAGATTTCGATGTATAATTCTATGACGTAACGTATTAAAGTGTTTGCGCGGTAAATAACTGAGAGTAAAATTTGAGGTGGTTTCCGTGCAGACAAAATGGAGGTTCATCATGAAAAAACTGAAAAAACTCACTGCGCTGCTCACTGCCCTTGGCATGGTTGCAGCTTTGTCCGCTTGCGGCAGCTCCGCCGCTTCCTCTGATGCCGGCGATGGCAACACCGCTGGCTCCGCTGCTGCTTCT
>CAJKNS010000127.1 GCA_905201305.1 uncultured Eubacteriales bacterium | reverse complement strand
GTGAGGGAAAAGGACCGTCAAAGCCCGTAGACGCAATTGTGCGGTGTTGCCTTAGGCGAAATTTTGGATTATTCGCCGTCGGCTGCGGTGTCATCCACAGAGATGGCATCGGTCCGGAACAGGAACTTCACCTTGCCGTCAGCATCGGCGGAAATACCGGAGAAGCTCTCATAATCCTGACCCAGCTTCTGCAGTGCCTGGAGCTTATGCACCAGCTCGGGGACGTTGTCCCAATAGAGGTTGCAGAGCTTATCAATGCCGTCTTCCTTGAACTCCTTCATGCCGTCGTGCAGCTCTTCCGCACCGTCACGGAGTTCTTTTACGCCGTCTACCAGCTGATCGGTGCCGTCCTTGAGGGAAACGGTGCCGTCTACCAGAGAGGTGGTGCCGCTCTTCAGGGTACCTGTGCCCTCATGCAGCGTAGATGCACCGGAAGCCAGGGTACCAGCTCCGGTATAAAGCTGGCTGCCGCCGGATACTGCCGTACCAAGACCGCTATTCAGGGAGCCTGCACCGGTGGCGGCGCTGCCAAGTCCAGCCTGAAGTTCCGATGCACCGGAGCTCAGCTGACCCATGCCCTCATTGAGGGACTGAGCGCCTGCATCCACCTGATCGATGCCGGAAACCAGTGCGCCTGCGCCGGATACTGCACTGTCAATGCCGGATTTCAGAGAAGCCGCGCCGGTTGCCGCAGAAGCAGCGCCGGTTGCCAGTCCGTCTGCACCGGTCTTGGCTGCGGAAATGCCGGTGGATAGTCCGGTCAGTCCGGTGGATACGTCGCCGATGCCGGTCTTCAAATCCTCTGCGCCGGTCTTTACCTGAGAAATGCCGTCCTGCACATCGGCAATGCCGCTGGTAATCGAATCAACACCCTGGTTCAGGGAAGCTGCACCGGTGGTAACACCGTCGGATAGTTTCGACAGACTATCTTGTACGTTTCCGTTCAGAGCGCTCTGAACCGCCTTCTGCCCGTCTGCATTGTTCTCAAGGGCAGTGGCATAGCCGGTCAATGTCTGTGCGGTTGTGGGATCCGATGCTTCCAGCGCGCTTGCGAGACTGCGGAGTCCCTGTGCCACGGTGGTATCGTTGCCAGCCGTTCCGCTCAGGTTTGAGGAAGCGTCGGTAAGACCTTCGCTGATGCCGGTAATGCCGCTCTGGAGGCTCTCCTCCAGCTGATCAACACCGGCGCCCAGACCGTCTACACCAGCCTGCAGTGCAGTGGTACCGTTTGTCAGACCGTCCAGTCCTGCAATCAGACCGTCCGTACCGTCAGAAAGTCCCTGGGTGCCTTCCTGAAGAGAGGATGCACCGGAAATCAGACCGTTCATCGCGCCGCTGAGGTTGGTAGCGCCGGACTGGACCGCACCAATGCCGGTCTGGAGATTGCCTGCGCCGGTCTGGAGCTGAGATGCACCGGATGCCAGAGAGGCAGCGCCGTTTTTCAGTCCTGCGGTACCGCCTGCCAGGCTTTCGACACCGGCTGCTGCGGAATCAATACCGCCGGACAGGGTAGCCGCACCGCTTTGCAGGGTGCCAAGACCGCTATACAGGTTCTGGCTGCCCACATGCGCGGACTGGAGTCCTGCCACCAGCGTTCCCATGGAGGTTGCCAGTGTTGCAGCACCGGAACTCAGCTGAGATGCGCCGCTCTGTAGATCGCTTGCGCCGGAATCCAGCTGATTGGCGCCGTCCTGAAGCTGAGAAGCACCGTCCTGTAGCTCCTTTGCGCCGTCCTGAAGCTCATCTACACCGTCCATCAGATCCTGGGTACCGTCCAGCAGCTGCTGTGCCGCATCGGTCAGGTCATTGAGGTTATCCTCCAGCTCATCCATGGTGTCGGTATCGTCCAGCTCCAGATCATTGAGCAGACCGGCAGATGCCACGGTGATGGCAGTCTCCATGGAAAAATCGGTGACGTCAGCGGTGATTTCTACGGTATCCGGGAACTCTGGCGCTTCAAAATCATCGGTGCTCTCCAGCGCCAGGCTATCACCGAGACCAGGCAGACCATAGCCGAGGATAATGGAATGGTCGCCGTCGTTTTCCACCATGCCGTTGTCCACGGTGATATTGGAGCAGGTGTCGTTGTCCAGCATCATGCCGGTGACCATCATAAACGGAACGGACATCTCCATTTTCTTGCCGTCTACGTCAACGGTCTGCTTGGTGTTGTTGGTGTACTGAATCTTAATGGTGAGCTTGCCGCTCTTGCCAGCCAGATCGGCAGGGCTGATTTCCTTGCCGTCCAGCAGATAGGTCATGTTTACACCCACCGGAAGCTCCTGATTGGACGTGCCCTTGTAGTACACATCCTCGCCGCCGGCTGCCCAGGTGATGGTGCTGCCGGAGCCGGAGTAAGAAGCGTCGCCCTTGACCACCTGAATGTCCTGGAGATTGGAGCTGTCCTCCAGAGCGCTGAGCTTGTCGCCATTTTTCAGCCAGTCGGATACGATCACAGAATCCGGGACACCGGCTGCATCGGTAATGACGTAGACCGTTTCATTTTTCTCCATCTTGGAAAGACTGTCGGCTGCCAGCGCCGGGACACCCAGGCAGGAAACCAGAAAACTGGCGCTGAGCATTACGCCGGACAGACGCATAAGACGTTTATTCATCACTTTCATAAGGATACCTCCTGTTCGGAATTGCCCTCGGTGTGCATGCGAATCGCTTTCTTTGCGCCGAAGGTAGTGGCAATAATCAATTTATCGAAGATATAAAGTACAGCAGGCAGCACCAGAAGTACCGTGACCATACTGATGATGGCGCCTCGTGCCATCAAAGAGCACAGGCTGCCGATCAGAGCAACATCGGAGTAAAGACCAACGCCGAAGGTTGCGGCGAAGAAGCTCAGTGCCGAAACCATAATCGAGGTAGCGCAGGTATGGAGCGCAGTGTCAACCGCTTCCTTCTTGTTCTTGCCCATGGTACGCTCGTGGAGATACCGGTTGGTCATCAGGATCGCGTAGTCTACCGTTGCGCCCAGCTGAATGGTGCCGATGACGATGGATGCAATGAACGGAAGCTCGGTGCCGGTAAAGCCCGGGATGCCCATGTTCACGAAGATTGCAAACTCAATCACTGCCACCAGCAGAATCGGCAGGACAAAGGACTTCAGAACAACGGCGATGATAATGAACACCAGACCGATGGACACGGAGTTGACCACCGCAAAGTCATGGTCGGTAATGGTAATCAAGTCCTTGGTGCAGGGTGCTTCGCCGATGAGCATGGAACCATCGTCATACTTCTTGCAGATTGCCTGAAGCTCGGTGATCTGATTGTTGACCTCCGTGCTCGCGGTGGCGTACTCGGAGCCGATCATCATGAGCTTATAGTTGTCGCTCTCCAGCATGGAGGTAAGCTCTGAGGGAATGAACTCATCCGGAATCAGGCTGCCGGTGAGGGAATCCAGTCCCAGCACATAGCTGACGCCGTCCACCTGCTCCATCTCGTCCGCCATCTTGCGGATGTCGGTGGAAGAGGTGTCGCTGTCCAGCAGCAGCAGATGCAGCGCGCCCATGTGGAAATCATCGCGGATTGCCTTGTTTGCCTGGGAGCTGTCCAGCTCCTCGGGCAGGGTGGAATCCAGATTGTAGTAGACACTGGTGTGGTTATAGCCGTAAATGGCAGGCGCCAGCAGGATCAGGAACACAATTATGAACAGCTTATAGTGCTTCATAATTCCGCCGGAGAGCCGACCCACATCCGGTAGCAGGGATCGGTGGGTGGTCTTCTTAATCGCCTTGTAGAATACCAGGATCAGCGCAGGCAGAATGGTCACGCAGCTGATGACGCCGAACACAACGCCCTTTGCCATGACAATGCCCAAATCCAGACCAAGAGTGAAGCTCATGAAGCACAAGGCAATGAAGCCTGCCACCGTGGTCAGGGAGCTGCCCAGAACCGAAGAGAACGTTGCCGCAATGGCATGTGCCATTGCCTCTTCCTTGGTGTCGTAATACTGCAGGTTCTCAGAGAAGCTGTGCCACAGGAAGATGGAGTAGTCCATGGTAACGCCCAGCTGCAAGACCGCAGCCAGCGCCATGGTGATGTAGGATATCTCTCCTGCGAAGACGTTGGTGCCCAGATTATAGAGGATTGCCATGCCGATGCTGGCAATGAACAGCAGCGGCAGCATCAGCGAGTCCATGGTGATGGCAAGCACCACACAGGAAAGCAGCACTGCAATGAGCACATAAATGGGCTCCTCCTGCTCGGTCAAATCACGGGTGTCGGAGATGGTTGCGGTCATGCCGCCGATCAGCGCCCGCTTTCCGGCAATCTGTTTCAGCTGGCTCAGCGCCTCCAGGGTTTCGTCGCTGGAGGTACCGCCCTTGAAGAACACCAGCATCATGGTGCTGTCGTCGGTGTTGAATTTCTCCAGCAGATCATCGGGCAGGATTTCCTTGGGCACCGACAGGCTTGCAATGCTGTCGTACCACAGCACATCCGCAACGCCGTCTACCTTTGTAAACTCTTCCCGCATTTTCGCTACGTCCTTGTCATCCATGCCTTTCACGACGACCATGGAATAAGCGCCTTTTCCGAATTCATCCTGTAGGATTTCCTGCCCTACCATGGTGTCGATGTTATCCGGCAGATAGGTCAGGATATCGTAGTTGACCCGGGTTGCCGCATAACCCAGCACGGATGGAATCAGCAGCAGCAGGGCAATGACCAGAACCAGAACCCGGTGCTTTGCGATAAACCGTCCAAACTTTATCATGGATTCGTATGCCTCCTCAAAAAACTGACTTTAGGTCATTTCTTTTTTCATAAGGCATTGTACAACAAAAATGACCATTCGTCAATCTTAAAAATGACGAATGGTCAGATTTTTTTCGCAAGGTTATTGCATCATTTGCCGAAATCCGCTATAATGGCATCAAACGGAGCGCAGGTCGCCTGCTGCTCCAGGATTTATAGAGGATGAACACCGCCATGGGCAAGGTTGACGACAACAAAAAATTAAAGCTCACATCCATGCTGGATTCCGCGTTTCAGCTATTCACCGACAAGGGAATTGCAAAAACCTCCATCTCAGATATTGTAGCGTCCTCCGGCGTTGCCAAGGGTACGTTCTATCTCTATTTTAAAGATAAGTTTGATATCCGCAACAAACTGGTGGTTTATCAGTCCACCAAGGTATTAAAGGACGCCTATGAAGCCACCATAGCGCAGGATACTACGCTTCCGTTGCTGGAGGACAAGATTGTTTTCTTTGTGGGGCATGTATTGGACCAGTTGGCTGCCCGTCCGGACCTGATCAATCTGATTTCCAAGAATCTCAGCTGGGGCATGCTGAAGCAGGAGGCCAGCCGCCCCCTTGCTGAAGCGGAGGATTTTGACCTGATGACCCTGTTTAAGCTCACCGCAAAGGACAGCGGCATTCCAGAGAAAAAGCTGGAAATTATGCTCTACATGATCGTGGAGATGGTGGGTGCCACCTGCTACAGCGCGCTTTTATATCAGGAGCCCTGCGATTTGGAGGAGCTGAAGCCCCATCTGTTTGACACCGTTCGCGCCATTGTCCGTCAATTTGTTTCCGATGCAGCCGTTCCGTCTGAACCAGAAGCTTCCTCCCCAGTCGGTCCCGCTCCCGCAGAAGGGAACGAATCCCCGTAAACTACGATCGAATCGTGATTGTGCCGTCCGCGTCATGCAGGCGGCACTTTTTCTTGCGCCGCCGCACCTGTACATCCCTCCCGGGACGTGGTATAATGAACCATATGAACACCTGTAACACTGCGAGGGATGCAATATGAAGGATATTACCGAAGAACTTCGGGGCAAGCTGGGCTTTGGCTGCATGCGTCTGCCCATGACGGACGGAAATGTGGACACCCAGGAGTTTTCCCGGATGGTGGATGCCTATCTTGCCGCCGGCTTTGACTATTTCGACACGGCACATGGCTATCTTGAGGGAAAAAGCGAGCTGGCGCTGCGGGAATGTCTCACCGCCCGCTATCCCCGGGACCGCTATTTTCTGGTGGATAAGCTCAGCGGCAGCTTTTTAAACAAAGCGGAGGATGTGGTTCCGTTTTTCGAAAATCAGCTCAATGCCTGCGGCGTGAAGTACTTCGACCTGTACCTGATGCACTCCCAAAGCGCCCAGGTCTTTGAGAAGTTCAAAAAGCTCCGGTGCTATGAAACGGTGCTGGGATTAAAGGAGCAGGGAAAGCTCCGGCATTTCGGCATCTCCTTCCACGACACCCCGCAGGTGCTGGAGCAGATTCTTACGGAGTATCCTCAGATTGAGGTAGTCCAGCTTCAGCTGAACTACCTGGACTTTGAGGACCCGGCAATTCAGAGCCGGAAATGCTATGAGGTATGTCAGAAGTTCGGAAAGCCTGTTCTGGTCATGGAGCCGGTGAAGGGCGGACATCTTGCCACTCTGCCGGAGGAGGCAGAAAAACTGTTTGCAGACCTGGGCGGAGGAAGCCCCGCCAGCTATGCCATTCGCTTTGCCGCAGGGTTTCCTGGGGTCGTGATGGTGCTGTCCGGTATGAGCACGCTTTCGCAGATGGAGGACAATCTTGGCTTTATGAAGAACTTCCGTCCTCTGAGTCTCCGAGAGCTGAACACCGTGGCGCAGGCAGCGGAATGCATTCGTTCTCAAAACCTTATCCCCTGCACCGCCTGCCGCTACTGCACCGCCGGATGTCCCAGGCATATCGCCATTCCCGATCTGTTCGCCTGCATGAACGCCCGGAAGAAATATGAGGACTGGAGCAGTCTTTACTATTATGGCGTCCACACTGCCCAGGGCGGAAAGGCGTCGGACTGCATCCGCTGCGGCGCATGCGAAAAAATCTGTCCCCAGCATCTTCCCATCCGGCAGCTGCTGCAAACGGTGGCAGAGACATTTGAGACGGAGTAATCCCGCTCCTT
>CAJKNS010000126.1 GCA_905201305.1 uncultured Eubacteriales bacterium | reverse complement strand
TATGCAGACGCGGTTCTGTGGGCAGTCCGGGAGGAGATCACCAAGGGAACCGGCAACACGACATTCAGCCCCAACGCGAATTGCACCAGAGCGCAGATTGTGACCTTCCTTTGGCGCTGCAAGAAGTGACCGGCTGACATATAGGTTGCAGTGCGACCTATTGCGAATACTGAACCGGGCTACACCATACGGTGCAGCCCGGTTTGGCATTTGACGGTTCGGTACATTTTTTGTGGATGTGTTTTGTCCGATTCGACGGTGCGCAGACGGGAAAAACTTGCTATAGTGGAGACACAGAACAATAAAGGAGTGAGCAAAATGTCTCAGACAAGCAAGCATCGGTACCACATTGGCGCACGCTGTTCCTGCTGCCATTACTGCTTTAACGAATGCCCTGCACAGGCAATCAAGTTCGTAGGTACCAGCTATGAAATTGATGAAGCAAAATGTATTCAGTGCGGCAAGTGCGCCAGCGTATGTCCCACAGGTGTCTGCTATGACCTGCTGGAGAAGAAGGAAATCCAGTCACATGATCCCATTGTGCGGGATGCCGAGGTCGTAGTACTGGGTGCAGGCGGTGCAGGACTGGTCGCCGCCGTCCGTGCAGCACAGCTGACCGGGAAAAAAGTCGTAGTGCTGGAAAAGGCGAAGAAGCACGGCGGATGTACAAATCTGGGACACGGGTTTTTCCCGTATTACAGCAAGTGGCACCAGGAGGCTGGCTGTGAGGATACCCGGGAAGAGCAGATCGAAATGGCGTACGCCCGCAGCGAGGGGCATTTTGACAAGGCACTGCTCCGAAAGACGATCTATGGTGTCGGCGATATGTTCGACTGGATGATCGAGTTCGGCGGCTGGGAAAAGTGGTTCACCAGAAAAGTGACCATGCCAAATCCCAATGCAGCTCCCGCGCCGGGTTCGATGGGCAGTGGAAAGAGTCCGAGACTGGAAATCGATTTTCCGGAGCGTACGAAGAACGAAAAGAGTCTTGACCATGCCATGGGTCCCGGCTTTATGGGAACCTATGTGGTGGATCTGATGATGGAGCAGTGCGAAAAAATGGGCGTCGAGGTATTCTTTGAGTGCCCGGCGACGGAGCTGAAGCTGGATGAAAACGGACGCTTTGCCCAGGCAATCGGTACGGACCCCGGCGGTCAGGTCATTATCAACGCCAAGGCATGTATCATCGCCACCGGCGGCTTTGCACATAACGACAAGCTGTTCCGCCAGGTGAATCCCAAGGCATTCGAAGGCATTCCGGCAAAGCGGCTGTCCGTCTGGTCCGATACCGGTGACGGCATGGCATTGGTGGAGCCTCTGGGCGGATACATTTGTCTGGATGACGATCATGTCCGTGCTCCCGCAGGCGGTCCGCTCCATCATCCCTACAACTATACGCTGGTGGGCATGTCCCTTTCGGCAGAGCCCATTGTAGACAACAACGGAAAGCGTGTCCCCATTGAGCTGGGGCGCCGCGCCAATCTCGATGAGATTCCCAACTGCGTGGTCTATTCCATTCTGGACCAGGACGGTGCAGACAAAAACGGTCAGGCGCGCTATGACGATGACCGGGATCATACCACCCACGGACATGAAGCCCACCGGCACTGGCAGGAGGCGCTGGATTATGAATCCTCCCTGGGCTTCCCCTGCCGAAAGGCATGGACCCTGGAGGAGCTGGCGGAGAAGATCGGCTGTGATCCGGACGACTTCAAGCAGACCATCGCAGATTATAACGCATGGCTGGAGACCTATGACGGTCCCACCGAATCCCCCAAGGGAACGCTGGGCGTATTCTCGCGGAACCCTGTAGTCAAGCCCCCGTTCTATGCCATTACGCTTCTGCGCTTCAATGAATCCGCCAGCGGCGGCATTATGATCGATGAGAATTTCCGGGTCCGGAAGCAGGACAGCGAGGATGTAATCCCCGGAATTTATGCCGTAGGCGATGCGGCAAGCGGCATCTTCTGCAATCAGAAGTATGGCGGCGGCTCCGTTGGCGAACTGAACTGGGCGATGGCTTCCGGCTTCTACGCCGGAGACGAAGCGGCAGCCTATGTATCCGGATAATAATAGGAAAGAGGGCAATCAAATGAAACGAATTGTCGCAATCACACTGACCCTTGTGATGCTTCTTGGATGCTTTGCCGGATGCGGCGGGAAAACCCCCGGCTCTGAGACCAGTGCAGTCCCCGCTTCGGACAAAGCGCCGGAAACCATATCGACACCTGTAGAACAGACCGACAGCGCCGCAGAACCGGAAGCGTTGACATCTGAAGCGGAGCCGGAAACGGTGGAGCGGACCGTAATCACCTATCCCATTACCGATGATGTGGAGACATTTACCATGTGCTATTCCGTGTTTGGCGTCATCAATATGATGTTGGAAAACGGATATACCGATGCGCCAATTTTCCAGGCCATGGAGGATGCCACCGGGGTCCGCTTTGAGGTGGAGCAGATGGATCTCCAGACCTACCAGGAAAAGCTCCAGCTGATGATTGCCTCGGATTCTCTGCCGGATGTTGTCAGCGGACTGCTTCAGGTCTATACCACCGGCGCCGGTCAGGCGCTGGACGAGGAGGTCATTGTGGACCTGGCGCCCTATCTGGACGACTGTGCGCCGGATTACAAAGCTGCCATTGAAGCCTTTGACGGCGGTATGGCTTCCGTCACTACCGACGACGGTCGGATGGGCGCCATGTATGAAATCTACAGCGTGGACAATGCCTATTCCAACGGCTACTTCATCCGGGACGATATGCTGGAAGCCACCGGACTCGATCTACCCACAACACCGGATGAGCTGCTGGAAATCGGCAAAGCCATTCGGAATAGCGGTGTAGAGTATCCGATTTACGTCAACAGCGACGGAGATGAAACGGGTCTGCTGATCGACCTGTGGTATAACCAGTGGGGCTATATGGACTGGTATTGGGACGCCGAGGCAGAGCATGTGGAGTATTCCTATGTTCAGGATTACAATTATGACTATATCCAGTGGCTGCGGGAGGCATGGCAGGAGGGACTGTTCCTGTCCTCCGGCGCATCCCAGATGCTGGCGCTGACCACGTCCTTCAATGATCTGTTCCGTATCGGCGCCGTTGCCCTGTTCAACGGCAAAGCCAGCACCATCGACGAAGAGCTTGCAACCCTGGACAAGACTACGTCCGTCACAGCAATCCCCTCCTTTACCGGCAGCAACACGGAGCAGGGCGAGCTGCAAAGCATCACCGGTCAGATCGGCGTCTGCATTTCCGCTGGCTGCGAGGACGTGGAAACGGTGCTGAAGGCGCTGAACTATCTCTACACCGATGACGGTTCGTTCCTTAGCAACTACGGTCAGGAGGGCGAGTCCTATACGCTGGTGAACGGAGCGCCGGAATATACGGACATTGTGATGAACAACCCCAATGTTGCCCAGCGATTCGCCCTGGCGTATTATACCAACCCAGTGTTCCCCAGCAAAAAGGACCCGTATGCAGTCAGCTACAGCTGGTCCGAGTATGCCCGGGAAGCCAGCGATATCTGGCGGTCTGCATTTACCGGTGCCGAAGCGACATTTGATGAAACTCGAATCACGCTGACTGCCGATGAACAGGAGACAATCAACAAGTATATGAGCGATCTGGACACCTATTGCACAGAAACGCTCTATGGTTTTGTCTACGGAGCAACCGAACCCACCGAGGCTGCCTTCGAGACATTCGTCAACCAGTGCTATGATACCCTCCATCTTCAGGACATTCTGGATGTCTACACGGAGGCATGGCTCAGATATCAGCAGCGGCTCAGCGCATAAGTAAGCAGAAAAAATGTACCGTACACGATTTGTGTGCGGTACATTTTTCGTAATACCACGCAGCAGGCAATCCCGGCTGAAATGCTGCGCTACGGCTTTTTGCCCAGCGTTGCTCTGTATTCCAGGATTTTCAGAGAAAGGTGTACCTTACAGAAGGTATCCCCATCCTTGAGGTCGCACTGGAGGAACTCCATGATCTGATTCATGCGGTACTTTACAGTGTTCACATGAAGATACATCTGCTTGGCGCACTGGGTCATGCTGCATCCATATTTCATATAGTGCTGGAGGGTGTCGAGCAGCTCGGGGTTACACTCAGCCATCCGCTGCAGTTTTGCGGTGAGAATGCTGTGAAAGTCGATGCTGCGGGAGGCTTCCTCGAGAATATGATAGACGGCAAGGTCCTCATACATGAAGATCCTGCGGTCAGGCAGAAAGAGCTGACCGAGATCAATGGCCTTACGCGCCACGAAAAACAGATCATAGAGCTGCGTCAGCTTGTGTCCACAGTTGGAAATGCCGCAGAACAGCTGATAGCGCTCCAAAAACGGCAGCAGTGTGTCGGCGGCGCTGCAAAGCTGGACGCCGCTGAGCTCCTCTCTGGAATCCCGCAGCATAATAATATTGGAGTAATAGACCAGGAACAGGCAGTCCGGCTGAAGGCTCCGCAGCGCGTCAGTTACCTCTTGAGGGGAATATCCCACAGGACTGCCGAAGGCGGTCAGAACATAGAGATAAAGGTGCTGCTTCGGCTTCCAGGCATACTGCTCCAGACGGTTTGAGATTTCGGTTTCATCGGTAAGCTGCCGATCCAGCAGCATGGTAAGGAAATGCTCCATGGAGCTGTTTCGGGCAAAATCTGCACTTTTGGAACGCAGATAGGGCGTAACGAAATGACTCAGGACTGTGCAAGTTTGCAGCATAGTCTCCGGAATATCCGGTGTGTGTGCTGCGGCGACCAGATAGCCCTTTACCCGCCCATGGAGCATCAGCGGAACCCGCAGCAGATACACGGAGGGCTCCAGCAAAAACAGCGCATAGGGATAGGGCGAGGCATCCTTTGTTTGGACCTCCAGCTCCGGTCGAAAGGCATCGGACAAATTCGGCACAGAAATGCCCAGGGATTCCAGCTTCCGCAGCAGCAGGCTGGATTCGCCGCTTTGCGTAACGGAAACCATGCGCTGCGCGGTGTCCGTCACAAACAGCGGCGTATGGAGAAAGCCATATGCCAATGCAAGCAGATCGGGAAGATCTGCAGCGGACATAAAGGACCAATAAGAATCCGGCATGGGATTATGGTTATTCCCAAGCTCATACATGATCCCGGCAAGTGCAGTGAGAACATCCACCGTCCGATTGTGGTAGACCAGAATCAGAGTGCGCATGGAGAGAAGATAGTGGGAGAAACTCGGTTCCTGCTGCTCCACCACGCAGAGAATTGGGTACTGACACAGGTCCCGATGCTCTTGGAGCAGAAATAGATCTCCCTGGGACGCGATATAAAGCACATCGTGCCGGAGGTCCAGACGGTTATGGTTCAGCTGGGCAATCGCTGTAACAGGACCGGTGGCAATTCCATAGGTTTCAACCTGATACAGCTTGGAAAGCTCCTGGACAATGCGTTGCAGCTGACAATACATAAAAATCCCGCCTTGCAATCATATTTACGCCCATTATACCATGATTTTCAGGCAGGATCTTTCTCAAAAGGTGTGAATTTGTCTCACAACTGTGTGGCTTTCCCTCTGACGGACAGCAAAAAGTCCAAAATTATCATATTTCACTTGCTTTTTGCGCCATTTTATGTATAATGGAAGTGTGACAACTTGTTACATACGTTTCATACATCGCAGACAATAAGGAGGTACCTATGCATACACAGCATCCCGTACTGAATGAAAAGGAATTGCACGATCTCCACGCCTGGTGGCGGGCATCCAACTATTTGGCAGCCGGTCAGCTTTATCTGCTGGACAATCCCCTTTTGCGGGAACCGTTGAAGCCGGAACACATCAAGCGTAAAATTGTCGGGCATTGGGGCACCGTACCCGGTCAGAATTTCATCTATACGCATCTCAACCGTGTCATTAAAAAATATGACCTGGATATGATCTATCTCTCCGGTCCCGGTCATGGCGGAAACGCCATGGTAGCGCAGACGTACTTGGAGGGCACCTACAGCGAGATTTATCCCGATGTGAGCCGGGATATCGAGGGCATGCAGCGGCTGTTCAAGCAGTTCTCCTTCCCTGGCGGCATTGCCAGCCATGTTGCACCCGAAACCCCCGGTTCCATCAACGAAGGCGGCGAACTGGGCTATTCTCTGGCGCATGCCTTTGGCGCGGTGTTTGACAATCCTGACCTGATTGCAGCCTGCGTGGTAGGCGATGGCGAGGCAGAAACCGGTCCTCTGGCAACCGCCTGGCACAGCAACAAGTTTTTGAATCCCGTAGGAGATGGCGCTGTGCTGCCGATTCTCCACCTCAACGGCTTTAAGATCAGCAATCCCACGGTATTCTCCCGCATCTCCCACGAAGAGGTTCAGAGCTTCTTTGAGGGCTGCGGCTGGAACCCCTATTTTGTAGAGGGCTCCGATCCCATGGAAATGCACGAAAAAATGGCTGCCGTTCTGGATACTGTCATCGAAGAAATCCGTACCATTCAAAAAACTGCCAGAGAAGAGGGCTGCCCCCAGCGTCCCCGTTGGCCCATGATCGTCTTCCGCTCTCCCAAGGGCTGGACCGGTCCAAAGGAAGTGGACGGCGTACAGATTGAGGGCAGCTTCCATGCCCATCAGGTGCCGGTTTCCATGGATCAGCCGGAGCATCTGGCAATTTTGGAGCAGTGGCTGCGCAGCTATCACCCGGAGGAGCTGTTCGATGAAGCCGGGCGGCTGATTCCAGAGCTTCAGGCGCTGGCTCCGGAGGGCATCCGTCGCATGGGCGCCAACCCCCATGCCAACGGCGGACTGCTGCTCAAGAGTCTGCGTCTGCCGGATTTCCGGAATTACGCAGTGGAGGTCCCTGCTCCCGGTGCTGTGGAAGCCCAGGATATGATTGAGCTGGGCGGCTATGTGCGGGATATTTTCCGTCTGAACAGGGAAGAGAAGAACTTCCGTATTTTCGGTCCCGATGAAACCATGTCCAACCGTCTGGGGCATGTCTTTGAAGAAGAAAATCGCCAGTGGCAGGGCG
>CAJKNS010000125.1 GCA_905201305.1 uncultured Eubacteriales bacterium | reverse complement strand
CGTCCGCCGCTTCCGGGTCCATCATCACGCACAGCTTGGGCTGGAACTTCCGCGCCTGCTCCTCGATCCGGTCCACATTGCCATTGGCAGTCAGGGCACAGACCTTGACGCCCAGATGTTCCGCCACGGAAAGAGTTTGGCGTCCAATGGAGCCGGTGCTTCCCAAAATAGATATAGTACCAATTTTCATACTTATGCCTTTCTTTTGTAAGAAGACCGGAGCGCTGCTCCGGTCTTCCTGTTACTTACCAAGCAGCGGCAGCAGCAGAATCAGCAGCTCCACCACCGGAGCCGCAAAAATCACGCTGTCAAACCGATCCAGCACGCCCCCATGGGCGCGGAAAATCGTGCCGTAATCCTTAATGCCCGTCTCCCGCTTGACCATGGAGAAGGACAGATCACCGATGATGGACACAACGGAGCCAATGAGTCCATACAGCACCGCATAGCCATAGTGGAACGTAAGATGCAGCCCAAACTGCATCACCAGTCCATAGATCACCATGGAAAGCACACCGGCAGCCAGACCGCCAACTGCGCCCTCAACGGTTTTATGAGGGCTGAGCACCGGCGCCATTTTATGCTTGCCCAAAAACTTTCCGGCAAAATATGCGCCTGCATCGGCAATAAACGGGATCATAATGGGCACCAGCACATAATGCCGTCCAAACTCCCCCACCAAAATCCGTACAATGGAGCTCAGGCACATGGGAATCGCCAGCGCAGCGAACAGGCAGCCCGCCACACCCTCAAACTTCACCTTGGGATACGCCAAAAGTGCCTGGGTAAACAGCACAAGCCCCAGAATCACCACGCCGCAGGCGCCAATGAGAATTGGGCTTCCAAAATAGCTCCAGATGGGCAGCAAAAACGCCGCCGCCATGGTCACCAGCAGCATTCCCTCCTGGGTGTTGATGCCGGTGGTCTTTGTAAACTCTCTTGCGCCGATGGCAGAAAGCAGAGAAATCGCCACTGCCGTAACAATCGGCGGGCAAGCAAACAGGATCACCAGCAGCAGCGGAATGCCCACTGCCGCCACCAGCAGTCTTGATTTCATTACTTAATTCCTCCATACCGGCGGTTCCGGGTACGATAGACTTCAATCGCCTTATCCAGCTCCCGCTCGTCAAAGTCCGGCCACATTACGTCGGTAAAATAAAACTCGGAATATGCCGCCTGCCACAAAAGGAAGTTGGAAATGCGCATCTCTCCGCCGGGGCGAATAATGAGATCCGGGTCCGGCACATCCGCAGAATACATCAGCCGGGACAGATCCTCCGGCTGAATGCGCTCGGGATTCTTTCCGGTTTCGGCGCATTCCTTTGCCCAAAGTCCGGCTGCACGGGTGATCTCATCCCGGCTGCCGTAGTTGATGCACATATTCACCTGGGAATCATGGAACTCCATAGATTCCTGGCTGGCTTCCTTCGCCAGCTGCTGAAGCTCCGGGCTGAGCGCTCCCAAATCTCCGAAAAAGCAGATGCGCACATGGTTCTTCTGCATATCCCGGATGGATTCCAGCAGATAGTGCTTCATCAGGGACATGATCTTCCCCACTTCCTCCTGGGGGCGCTTCCAGTTTTCCGTGGAAAACGCATAGACCGTGAGATATTTTACGCCGATCTCTCGGCAGTACAGTGCAATCTTTCGGAATGTTTCCGCACCTGCCGCATGACCGGCAGTTCTGGGCAGATGGCGGCGAGTTGCCCATCTGCCGTTTCCGTCCATAATAATGGCAATATGCCGGGGCATAGGAAGCAGCTCCGGCTCCTGTTCTTTTTTGAAAAGTGCCATGGGTCGTCCTTTCCTGGGACAATAGGGAAAGGGTTGCCCCTTCCCCTATCATTCCGCAATTTTTAAAGCTCCATGAGCTCCTTTTCCTTCTTGGCAGCCATCTCGTCTACCTTCTTGACGTAATCATCGGTGACCTTCTGGAGATCCTTCTCGGCGACCTTCTGCTCGTCCTCGGTGATTTCGCTCTTTTTCTTCATTGCCTTAATGGCGTCCATGGCATCACGGCGGATGTTGCGAATGGCAACCTTGCTCTCCTCGCCGTACTTCTTCACCTGCTTGGTGAGCTCTTTCCGGCGCTCCTCGGTGAGCTGGGGGAATACCAGACGGATGATACGACCGTCGTTCTGGGGATTGATGCCCAGATCGCTGACCTGAATCGCCTTTTCGATGGTCTTCAGCAGGCTCTTATCCCAAGGCTCAATGACCAGGGTACGAGGGTCGGGAGAGGTGATGGAGCCAACCTGGTTAATGGGGGTCTCCTGACCGTAATACTCCACGGAAATCCGGTCCAGCAGCGCAGCGCTGGCACGACCGGCGCGAACTGCCGAAAAATCCCCTGCGAGGACCTCCAGGGTCTTATCCATCTTCTGGCTATAGGGCTTCATATCAACTTTCATCTATGCTTCCTCCTTCTATGAATTAGCCGTGGACATAGGTGCCGATGTTCTCACCCATGGCGGCCTTGAGAATGTTTTCAGGCTCTTTCAGCGCGAATACAAATACGGGAATGTTGTTGTCCATGCACAGGCTGGTGGCAGTGGAATCCATCACCTGGAGCTGACGGGCAAGAACCTCGGTATAACAGATATCGTCATACTTCCTGGCGTTGGGATTCACGGCAGGATCGCTGTCATAAACGCCGTCGATATTCTTTGCCAGCAGGATCACGTCTGCATCGATCTCAGCAGCCCGCAGTGCAGCACCGGTGTCGGTGGAGAAATAGGGGTTGCCGGTACCGCAGCCGAAAATGACCACTCTGCCCTTTTCCAGATGGCGGCATGCCTTCTGACGGATGTACGGTTCGGCAATGGCGCGCATCTCAATGGCGGTCTGTACCCGAACCTCAATGTCCCGCTGCTCCAGACAGTCTGCCACAGCCAAGGCATTGATGGTGGTGGCGAGCATGCCCATATGGTCTGCCCGAACGCGCTGCATCCGGTCGCCGCCGTCCTTCATGCCGCGCCAGAAATTTCCGCCGCCCACTACGATGGCAACCTCAATGCCCTTTTCCACGCACTGCTTTACCACATCGCAGACCTTACCGATGACATCAAAATCCAGACCACGCCGGGCATCGCCGGCAAGTGCTTCGCCGCTGATCTTGAGCAGCACACGTTTATACTGCGGTTCGCTCATATTCATTCTCCTTTATGTTTCTGTGGGCGCAATGCACCCTCTGATCCAATATCCGCCCCCTATTCTACCCTAATTTCCACCAGAATGAAAGAGGAAATTTGTAAATTTACTTTGTCCGAAGAAAAAAACAGGGATTCCGGCGGTCAAAACGACAATATTCCTCCATAACCCCGCGAAAAGCGATTGCAAAAGCCGCAAAAACCGGGTATAATACACCAATATTGGAACTGCGGTTTTCCCCGCAGAATGAAACGGAAAGGAAGATAGACATGGCGGAAGAAATTCTGGAAGAATCCTCAAATTTTATTCTGAACTACATTAAGGAAGACATTGCCCCAGGAGGACAGTTTGAGGGTCAGACCGTCCACACTCGTTTTCCTCCCGAGCCAAACGGCTATCTGCACATCGGTCACTGCAAGGCGCTGTGCATTGATTTCGGCAGCGCGCTAAAGTTTGGCGGCATCTGCAACCTCCGTATGGACGACACCAACCCCGCCAAGGAAGACACCGAATATGTGGACGCCATTAAAGAAGACATCCACTGGCTGGGCTTTGACTGGGACGACCGGTTCTTCTATGGCTCCGACTACTTTGAACAGACCTATCAGTTTGCCGAGGACCTGATTCGTCAGGGACTTGCCTATGTATGTGAGCTGAGTCCCGAGCAGTTTAAGGAATATCGCGGCGACCTGCATCATCCTGCCGTCTCCCCCTATCGGGATCGCCCGGTGGAGGAAAACCTGGACCTGTTCCGCCGGATGCGTGCCGGTGAATTCCCCGAGGGAAAATATACCCTCCGTGCCAAGATTGATCTGGCATCCGGCAACTTTAATATGCGCGACCCTGTGCTCTACCGGATTCGTTATGTAGAGCATCACCGTCAGGGCAACAAGTGGTGCATCTATCCCATGTATGACTTTGCCCATCCCATTCAGGACGCGCTGGAGGGCATCACCCACTCCCTGTGCTCCCTGGAGTATGAGGATCACCGTCCTCTTTACAACTGGGTGGTGGAGCATGTGAACGTCCCCAACCATCCCCGGCAGATTGAGTTTGCCCGGCTGAACATCAACTATACGGTGATGTCCAAGCGGAAGCTCCGTCAGCTGGTGGAGGAGCACCGTGTCTCCGGCTGGGATGATCCCCGGATGCCCACTCTGTGCGGTCTGCGCCGACGGGGCTATACCCCCAAGTCCATCCGGAACTTCACGGACCGCATCGGCGTTTCCAAGGTTCCCTCTGTGGTGGAATACGGCTTCCTGGAGCATTGCCTGCGGGAGGACCTGAACGAAACCGCAAAGCGCGTCATGGCAGTGACCCGTCCCGTTCCCCTGACCATCACCAACTATCCCGAGGACAAAACGGAAGTCTTTGAGATTGAGAACAATCCCGGTCATCCCGAGGACGGCACCCGGATGGTTTCGTTCTCCGGAAAGCTCTATGTGGAAGCGGATGATTTTCTGGAGACTCCCGTGCCCAAGTATAAGCGTCTGTATCCCAATGGTCCCGAATGCCGCCTGAAGGGCGCCTATCTGGTCCGCTGCACCGGCTGCAATAAGGACGAAAACGGCAACATCACCGAAATTCTCTGTACCTATGATCCCGACAGCCGCGGCGGTGATCCCGCAGACGGACGGAAGGTCAAGGGCGCTACCATTCATTGGGTGGATGCCGCAACGGCGGTAGACGCTGAGGTTCGGCTGTATGACAATCTGTTCTCCGATCCCGACCCCGATGCTCCGGGCAAGAACTTCCTGGATTGCCTGAATCCCAACTCCTTGACCGTGGTAGAGGGTGCTAAGGTGGAAACCTCTTTGGCTTCCACTCAGCCCGGCGACCACTTCCAGTTCATGCGTCTGGGCTACTTCTGCACCGATAAGGACTCCACGCCGGAGCACCTGGTGTTCAACCGTTCCGTCAGCCTGAAGGACGGATTTAAGGCGAAAAAGTAATGAAAAACCGATAAAAGCTCCCCGGAACCAAGCGGTTCCGAGGAGCTTCTTTTACTTATTCCGCAGGGGTTTCTTCTGAAGTTGTCTCCGCTGTATCGGTATTCTGTCCTGCCGCTTCCTGCGCAGCAGACGCTGCCGCAGCAGCCTTCTTGGCGGCGTCCTGTTCTTTTTTCCGAAGCTCTTTGATTTCCTGAGTGGAATATGCGCCATTGTCAAGGGCCTTCTGTACCGTCCGGCTGATTGCCGTATCGGGTCCGGCGTCCAGCTCTTCGCCTGCATAGTTGTGGAGCGTATCCAGCACATCCAGCATGGTGTTATAGAGCTTTGCCTGGGCAGAGGTGATTTCGTCCTGCTGCTTGATCTCCGCAATGGTCTGGTAAACATCCAGCAGCTCGAAGGACTTCTTTCCGCTGTCATCGGTGGTGATGTTCTGATAGATGGGCACGTAGCTGGCGTTCATGGTCACATAGCCGTTGTCCGCCTTTTCAAAGGTAATATTGAGAATCACGGAGCTCTGCGCCGCTTCGTCGGTGGGATCGGTGTAGAAATCGCCTAAGCTGTATGCCACGAAGCAGTTTTTCGTGCTGCCGTCAGTCTGTTCCACCTTCTGTAAGCCCATTTCACCCACCAGATGGGAATGGGTACCGATAATCACATCCACGCCATTCTTCATCAGAAGGTCTGCTGCCTCCTGCTGGGGTTCGCTGATGGAGCGTCCGTATTCGCTGCCCCAATGGACCAGCGCCACAATCACATCTGCACCTGCGTCCTTTGCCGCCTGCACATCCTGACGAATCTGGGTGCTGTTCAGGTCAGTCCAGTAATCGGAATAGTCGCTGTACAGGGTGTTCAGGGCATATTCGCAGCCCTCGGGCATCATGACGGAGTCGGTGCCCTTGGTGTAAGCCAGGAACGCAAATTTGATCTTATGAATGGTGCGGATATAGGCGCCGCCATTTTTGTCCCGGTCCTCCTGGCTGAGATAGGTGCCCACGGATTTGAGCTTTGCCTCCTCCAGATAGTTCTTGGTGGAGGTCAGACCGTCGATGCCGTTGTTGAGCATATAGGTGTTGGCGGTGGACATCAGCCGGAAGCCGATCTCCCGCAGACTGCCTGCCAGCTGAATGGGGGAATTGTAATACGGCTGACCGCCATAGGCAAGCCCGTCTACCATGGTCGTCTCAAAATCGCCCACCGCATAATCCGCGTCGGAAATATACGATTCGATATTCTGGAAGGGCTTTGTAAAGTCATAGGTGCCGTCGCTGCGGGTAACTGCCTGAACCTGATCCGCCGAAGTTGAGATGTCGCCCACAAAGGCGATGGTGGTGATGGCAGGACCGGTATAGTTCTTCTCTTCCTCGTCCTCGTCGTCCACTGCGGCGTCTACCTCATCCAGCCCGGCATCCGTGGGTGCAGAGGAGGAGCCGTTGAGCAGTCGGATCACGAAAAACGCAATGCCTACAATCAGCAAAAATGCCACAGCAAACAGCAGTCTCCGATGCCGTCTGCGCCGCCGGATCAGCTCCTGCTTTCGGCGAAGACGCGCCTTTCTCTGAGCTGGAGTCAGCCGCTGACCGGTTTGATTGCCAGCTTGATTCTGTGTATGATAAGCGCCGCCCTGCATGCCGTTTTGCATGGGCTGGTTCTGCGTGGGCTGCGCCGAGTGATAATTGGACCGGGAATTCCGGGGACCTCGGGGTGTCTGTGCCATTGGGCAATTCTCCTTTCATGGCATAGTGCATTCTATTTTACACCATTTTCCCCCGGTAAACAATTAAAAATTTATAAATAATCCATTTTTTCATTGGAGAAACCGGGAATCTATGCTATACTTTGTTTTCAGGTAATACCGTACAAATCGACAAGAGAGTCTGACGAGAGATTTTTCGTCAAAAAAGGTGGAAAAACGCAGGAATACTTTGTGTATTTCAAGGTTTTTGGG
>CAJKNS010000124.1 GCA_905201305.1 uncultured Eubacteriales bacterium | reverse complement strand
GATACGAAGCTTGCGACGACGCAATCCGCAGACGCATTTGTGCGGTGTTGCCTTATGCCGCCACAATTTTCTCCGCCGTTCCCACCAGGGTAAGCTCCCGTTTTCCCTCCGCCAGCGCCAATGCCACCGGATTGCCCAGCTCCCGCTCCAAAAGCCGCTGGAGCGTCCGGACTCCATAGCCGTCTCTCTGCCAGCGTCCAAGCAGATATGCCGTTACGTCGCCCTCCAGCGTGACCTTGCAGCCTGCCGCCTGGGATTTCTCCAAAAACTCCGTCAGCAGCTTTTCCGCAATGCCCCTCCGGCTCTGGGCATCCAGAGGTGAAAAGGGCACAATGGCGTCCAGCCGTCCCAGAAACTCCGGCGAAAAGCAGCCCTCCAGCTCCCGCCGCAGGGCACCGTCCCGGCTATTCTCCGCAGGACAGAAGCCCAATGCCCCCTGCCGCCCCTGAATGGCGTCTGCCCCCAGGTTGCATGTCATCACCACCACGGTATTCCGGAAGTCCACCCGCTCCCCTTCGGCGTCTGAGAGCTGTCCCTCGTCCATGATTTGCAGCAGCAGTCCCCGAACGTCGCTGTGGGCTTTTTCCACCTCGTCAAACAGCACCAGAGAATAGGGCTGATTCCGTACCTTTTCCGTGAGCATGCCGCCCTCGCCATAGCCTGCATAGCCCGGCGGCGCACCAATCAAGGTCGCGGTTCCGCTTTTTTCGCTGAGCTCCGTCATGTCCAGACGAATCAGTGAGTCCGTTCTTCCATACAGCTCCTGTGCCAGTGCCCGGCACAGCTCCGTTTTGCCCACGCCGGTGGGTCCGGCAAACAGAAAGCAGCCCCGGGGACGTCTTGCCTCCCGCAGTCCAATCCGGCTTCGAAGCAGCGTTTCCGACACCGTTTGGATTGCCGCAGTCTGTCCCAAAACCTGCTGCCCCAATCGCTCCGGCAGCGTCATCAGGTTTCCGTCTGCCCGTTCCAGCAGCTCCTCCACCGGGATTCCCGTCTCCCTTGCCACCACCTGGGCAATGTGCTGCCGGTCCACCACCATGGTTCCCTTGCCCCGGAACCGCTGGGATATTTCCTGCCCCAGCTGTCCCAATTGATCCCGGAGCTGGGCTGCCTTTTCATACTGCCCCTGCTGGGCGGCATCATGCATGTGCTGCTCCAGCTGCCGCCGTTTTCTGCGCTCCTGTCCGGTGACCCGCTGCTCCAGTCCCAGACGCACCATTGCCGCAGCCTCGTCCATCAGGTCCACCGCCTTATCGGGCCAGCATTTTTGCGGCAAATACCGCCCGGACATGGTAACTGCCGCGGATATTGCGCCGTCGGTATAGCACACATGATGGAACTTCTGGAATTCCCCCTGAAGCCCCCGGAGGATCTCCATGGTTTCCCCCTCCGACGGCTCCGGCACCTCCACCTGAGAAAACCGACGGCTCAGCGCTGCATCCCGGAGAATATACTTCCGGTATTCCTTTCCGGTGGTGGCGCCGATCATCTGGATTTCTCCCCGCCCCAGCGCCGGTTTCAGAATATTCGCCGCATCCACTGCACCCTCCGCCGAGCCTGCGCCGACCATGGTGTGCATTTCGTCCACAAACAGGATAATGTTTCCCGCCCGGGTCACCTCGTCTAAAATGTCCCGGAGCCGTTCCTCAAATTCGCCGCGGTATTTGGTGCCTGCAACCAGAGACGACATATACAGCGCCACCACCCGCTTTTCCCGCAGCGCCTCGGGCACCTCTCCCCGGTTGATCTCCTGCGCCAGCTTTTCCGCCAGTGCCGTTTTTCCCACGCCGGGCTTTCCCACCAGCGCAATGTTGTTCTTGGTCTTCCGGCACAGAATCTGCACCATCTGCTCCACCTGGCTTTCCCTGCCGATCACCGGCATGCAGCCCCCATCCGCCGCCTTCTGGGTCAAATCCTGGCTGAATCGGTCCAGCAGCTTTGTCACCATTGTCGTTCCTCCCGTTCCATTCTTTTGGCTCAGCTCCATTGCGCCGGTAAACAGGCGGTTATGGTCCGCGTCCAGCATGCGAAGAATCTGGCTGCCATCGCTGCCCGTCACCCGCAAAATGCCCAGCAGCAGATGGACCGGCTCCACCTGACGCTTTCCCAGTTGGCAGGCATCCTTTGCCGCCGCCTGAACGCATCGGCGGGCTTCCTCCGTCAGTCCCTGCTGTCCGCCGATTCCGGGCTGTCCATGCCCCCAGCGCTGCTGCTGTGCCGACAAAATCCGCTCCGTGGCAGCCCCCTCCCGGAGCAGCAGTCCCCCTGCCGGTCCGTCATGGGATACGCCTGCCAGCAAATGTCCGCTGTCCACGCAGCTATGCCCCAGCAGTGCAGCGGTGCTCTCCGCCCATTTCAGCGCCGTCAAGCCTGCCGCCGAGAACCATTCTCTGTCCATTCGTATCCCTCCTTGCCCCTTCATCCTGTCCAATTCCCGCCGCTTTCAAACATTTGCCACAGGAAAAGCGAAAAATCACACCAGAAAAGATTTGCATTTTCCGAAATCCGTGTTACAATGAAGGAAATCAGACCACAAATGGAGGTGTACCAGATGGCATATCAGATTAGCGGTGACTGCATTTCCTGCGGTCTTTGCGCCAGCAACTGTCCTGTAGAGGCAATTTCCGCCGGCGACGAGCATTACGAGATCAACGCCGATGTCTGCATCGACTGCGGCACCTGCGCCGACAACTGTCCTGTAGAAGCAATCGCTCAGGCTTGATGTACGTAACCACAAATGGGCGCCGCTAAACATGGCGGTGCCCATTTACTTTGCCTCTGGAAGGAAGATACCCTATGCCCGAAACCCTTTGGGACGGCGGTCCCATCCTCCACCATGCCCCGGGAGTATTCCCCATGGGCACCGACTCCATTCTTTTGGCGGACTTTGCCCGGGTGGAGAAAAACGCCCGGATTCTGGACCTGGGCACCGGCTCTGGCATTTTGCCGGTGCTGCTGCTGAGCCGCCATCCAAATGCCGCTGCTGTCGGAATTGAGTTGAACCCCGACGCCTGCCGTCTTACGGAAACCAACATTGCCTGCAATGGACTGTCTCCGCGATTTCAGCTGATTTCCGGCGATCTCCGGCAATATCGGGACTTGCTTCCCGCTGGCAGCATGGACCTGACCGTGTCCAATCCCCCCTATTTTGCAGTGGGAACGGGCTATGACGCCGACTATGGGCTGAAGGATGCCCGGGGGGACGGCACCTGTACCCTGGAGGATTTATGCGCTGCCGCCGGTTGGGCAACCCGGTGGGGCGGACGGTTTTGTCTGGTGTTTCGTCCGGAACGGCTGTGCAGTCTGTTTGTTGCCCTGAAAAATGCGGGCTTTGAGCCAAAGCGCCTTCGTCCGGTCCACCATCACCCAGGGGTGCCGGTGAATCTTGTTCTGGTGGAAGCGCGGCGGGGCGGCAGTCCTGGGCTCAGCTGGGAACAGGACCTCTATCTCTACACCCCCGCGGGACAGGAGTCCCCGGAGCTTCGCCGGATTTATCATCGAAGCTGATTCCATCTCATCATAAGGAGAACATTATGTCTGGTATGCTGATTCTTGTGCCCACTCCCATCGGGAATCTGGGCGACATCTCCCCCCGTGCTGCCGAAGCTCTGGCACAGGCGGATTTCATTGCCGCCGAGGACACCCGGGTTTCCATTAAGCTGCTGAACCATCTGGGGCTGAAAAAGCAGCTTGTTAGCTATCACGAGCACAACAAGCAGGAAAGCGGTCCCCATATTCTCTCCCGGCTGCAAAACGGCGAATCCTGCGCCCTGGTTACCGATGCCGGAACCCCCGCCATCTCCGATCCCGGCGAGGATCTGGTGCGGCTTTGCCGGGAAAACGGTGTCTCTGTGACTGCCGGTCCCTGCGCCGCCATCACCGCCCTTGCCATGTCCGGGCTTCCCACTGGTCGTTTCACCTTTGAGGGCTTTTTGTCGGTAAACAAGCGTTCCCGGCGGGAGCATCTCCAATCCCTGTTGGAGGAAACCCGGACCATGATCTTTTACGAAGCCCCCCACAAGCTGCTCACAACCCTGGGTGACATGCAGGAGGCGTTTGGTGCAGACCGTCCCATCTGTCTGTGCCGGGAGCTTACCAAGCTCCATGAGGAAGCGGTGAAAACCACCATCGGTCAGGCGCTGTCCTATTATCAGGAAAACAGTCCCCGCGGGGAATATGTGCTGATTGTCGGCGGCACTGCCCCCAAGGAGCAGGCTGCTCCTTCCATGGAAGAGTGCATTGATCGGGTGAATGCCCTTCGTCAGTCCGGACTTTCCATGAAGGATGCGGTAAAGCAGGTCAGTAAGGATGCCGGCATTCCGCGAAACACCCTGTATGACGCCGCGCTTCAAGCCAGCCGCAGCGAATAAACATGAATGAAACGCAAAAAGCCCCGCAGCCAGCACGGCTGCGGGGCTTTTTATGTAGGGCTTAGGCAGTACCGCATAAATTGGCAACGAGGATTCGGCCTGAGATTTTGCGTCGGAAAAAGGCAGTTTTTCGCAGGAATACTTTGTGTATTTCAAGAAAAATAACGCATTCCCGGCGGAAAAAATCGGCTGAAGACCGGCGACACATTTGTGCGGTGTTGCCTTATATCTTTTTCATTTCGTCCAGGCAGGTTCTGCAGATGTTGCGTCCCTTGTAGTTGACTACGTCCTTTGCGTCGCCGCAGAAGATGCAGGCAGGCTCATACTTCTTCAGAATAATTGTGGAACCCTCAACATAGATTTCCAGAGAATCACGCTCTGCAATCTCCAGGGTACGGCGAAGCTCGATGGGCAGAACAATACGTCCCAGCTCGTCAACTTTTCTTACAATACCGGTTGATTTCATAATTTACTGTCTCCTTTTCCATAACCGTGAGCCAAGTGCTCGTAAGGATATTATAGGAATCACCCTATTTTTTGTCAATAGTTTCTACAAAAATTTCGCGTTTTTTTGTTATTTTCACAAATTCCCCTGCAATAATTGTTAATATTCCCCACGATTTTCATGATTCAGGAAAGGAGGATACTATGACGCTGTCTTATCTGTGGACCATTATGGTGCTGTTTTCCATTCTTTCCGGCGCAGTGCTTGGGCGGCTGGACGCCGTTTCTGCCGCAGCTGCCCAGGGGGCGCAAGGTGCCATTGAGACGGTGTTTGTGCTGTCCGGACCGCTCTGTCTCTGGTGCGGCGTTGGGGAGCTGATGCAGCGTACGGGGCTCAGGGACAAGCTGGGGCGTCTGCTGCGTCCGCTGCTGGGACGACTCTATCCGGAGCTAAAGGAGAATCGGGACGGCTTCTCCGCCCTGTGCGCCAACGTTACCGCCAACCTTTTGGGGCTTGGCAACGCTGCCACCCCCATGGGCATTGCTGCCTGCCGCGCCATGGATGACGGAACCGGAATTCCTACCCGGGAGCAGTGCCGGCTGGTGGTGATGAATACCGCCTCCATCCAGCTGCTGCCCACTACTGTCGCCGCATTGCGTACAGGACTGGGGTGCAGCTCGCCGCTGGACATTCTCCCCGCCGTGCTGCTCACGTCTCTGTGTTCCGTTTCTGCCGGACTTTTGGCATGCCGGCTGCTGGAGAAACTTTGCAAATGACTGCCGATCTGCTGATTCCCGGGATTCTGCTGCTGTGCGCAGCTGCCGGGCTCTATCGCCGGGAAAACGTCTATGAAGCGCTGACCGACGGCGCATTGCAGGGGCTTTCGCTTCTGAAAACCATTGTCCCGTCTCTGGTGATTCTGCTGTGCGCCATTGGGATGCTCCGTGCCAGCGGCGCCTTTGATCTGCTTGACAGGCTGCTGTCGCCGGTATGCCGCGTCATCAAGCTGCCGCCGGAGGTTTTGCCGCTGATGCTGGTGCGCCCGTTCAGCGGCAGTGCAGCCCTGGCTGTGGGGGCAGAGCTGATGACCCAATACGGCGTGGATTCGCAGATTGGAAGAACTGCCGCCGTGATGCTGGGCTCCACGGAAACCACGTTTTATACCATCACCGTCTATTTCGGCGCTGCTAAACTCCGCAGCACCCGCTATGCCGTTCCCGCCGCCCTCATTGCCGATCTCACCGGCTTTCTCTGTGCCGCGCTGTTCACCCGGCTCTTTTTCCCGGCATAGAAAACGGGAGCTTCGGATTCCCAAAGCTCCCTCAGCGTGTCAAAAAAATCTTTTTCCCCGCTGAGCTGCGGAGTTTTGAACTCGTAAAGTTCAAAAATCCGTTTGATTGAACGCGAAGGGCGGGTCTTACCCCCCCTTCACTCTTCCCCCTGCTGCTCAGTCACTTGGCATTTTACGTAGTTCTTTGACAGTCTCCGGGAACTTCAGATTCCCGAAGCTCCCTTCGCATCTGCTTTTACTCTGCTTTTACTGGGGCAGGGCATTTTCCTGCTGCCGGACATCGATGACAAAGGAGTTCAGACCCTTGACATCCTCGCCAATTTCGATGCCATAGGAAATTTCCAGATGTCCGCCGGTGGGTCCCAGTTCATTTTTCAGCCGCCGGGCTTTGACGCCGATGGTCAATGCGCCAAACCCCACGTTGTAGAGGGAGACGTCCTTCTTTCCCTTTTCAAAAACCATTTTAGATTGCACCGCACCGGTGCGAACCAGCTCTACCCGCTCGCCCTTGACGGTAAAGGTGGTGGTGGTGCCCTCCATACCGGTGACCTCCGACTCCTCATAGGAAAGGTAGACGGTGTCGCCCTCTGTTTTCATGGTGCCCTCTGTAACCACCTGAACGGTCTGGGACTCCTCGCCCACAAAGCGCTGGGTTCCCTCCACTGAGATGATAACCGGATGTGTCATAGCTTAGTACCTTTCAATATCAATTTTCCCCACCAGCTCTTCCACCGGCTTTTCCAAAAATGCCGAAGCCATCTGAGAAAAGCCCTCGGTGGTATCGCTGACGTAGTATTTATACGTGCCTCCGGAGGTCGCTCCTGAGAGCATATCCGCCCGTTTCAGCGTCTCTGCCAGCTGGCATGCCGCTTCCTTGCCGGAGTTCACCAGGGTCACCTCAGGACCCATAAACGCGCCGATCACGTCCCCCAGCAGCGGATAGTGGGTGCAGCCCAGCACCA
>CAJKNS010000123.1 GCA_905201305.1 uncultured Eubacteriales bacterium | reverse complement strand
AGTGGTATGCATGTTGTCTGTTTTGGCAGGATGTGTGGATGACAAAACGATTGATGAATTCAAGGTGTTGAATCAGGTCACGATAGAGGGGTTACAAGAGCGGTATTCTGTATTGTTATATAATCGTTTACAATGTACGCCGGTCATCCGGACTTCTCAAAATGACGAGAGTAATTTGTCCTACGTTTGGTATGCTTATACTACGACTACCCGTAATGAAGCAGACACATTAGGTCGGGAAAGGGAGTTGGATGTATTGGCAGAACCGTCCATTCTCTCGTGAATAGTCTGGTGCGGTTTCCGGGCAACCGATTCTACTTTATCTCCCCGGAGGAGCTGAAGGTTCCGGACTATCTGGTGGAGGATACCTTGAATCCGTGCGGTGTAGAATATCACGAGGTACGCAGCCTGGAGGAAACATTGCCCAAGCTGGATGTCCTCTATATGACCCGCGTACAGAAAGAGCGCTTCTTCAATGAAGAGGACTATATACGTCTCAAGGGCGTATATACGCTGAGCGCCGCAAAGCTGGCTCTGGCAAAGCAGACAATGCCGGTGCTGCACCCCTTGCCCAGAGTGGACGAAATCGCACCGAATGTGGACAGTGATCCGCGAGCGGCCTATTTCGATCAGGTACAGAACGGCGTTTATGTGCGGATGGCGCTGATTCTGGCGCTGCTGGGGATTCCTGATCCCGTAACCGGAGAGAAGGTGCTGGAATGCTGAACGTAGAATCTATTCAGAGCGGCGTGGTCATTGACCATATCACCGCTGGAAAAGGTATGGACATCTACCGGCTGCTGCATCTGGAGCAGAGCAAGCAGTCCGTGGCGCTGCTACAATCTGTCAGAAGCCAGAAATACGGTACCAAGGATCTCATTAAGATTGAGGGAACCGAGCTGCCGGAACGGCTGGACATTCTGGGGTATCTGGATAAGCGAATCACGCTGATCCTGATTCAGAATGGAAAAGTGGTCAGCAAGTATCAGCCGGAACCGCCGGTGCTGCTAAAAAATGTCATCGAGTGTCGGAATCCGCGCTGTATTACCAGCATCGAAACCGGCTGTGAGCATATTTTCCGGCTATCGCCGGGTGGAAAATACCGCTGCGTGTACTGCGGACAGGAGATTTCAGTCCGCTCCGGTCTGTAACACCAGCGTGTATATCATATAGCAGGCTATGGAGCTTTAAACATCCATAGCCTGCCTTTTTTATGTGAATAGCGTAGACAACTATTATGGTGCCGTAGGAGCTATGCTGTTGACACCGAGCCGTGCGCAATCCGCTTTTGCTGCATCTGTAAGCATTACAAATGCAGCACGGAGACCCTTTTGACGGGTATCCGAAAACTCATTTTCCAGTCCCAGCTCCTGCAGCAGCTCCAGATTTGCATTTGCGGTCTCCTGCACTGGAAGATCCGAGAGCAAATCCTGTAAGAGCAAAAGCACACCCTTAATGATAAATGTATCGCTGTCTGCGTCAAAGAAAAAGTGCCCGTCTTTGGTGTAGCAGTGAATCCACACCTGACTTTGACATCCCCGAACCAGATGGTCGGGGGTTCTTTTTTCCTCCGGATAGGGAGGCAAATAGCTGCCCAGCTCCATCAGGTAGGAATATCGCTCAAAGCCGTCCTCCAGCTCGGAAAACTCGTCCTTTAGACTGCTAAGACGCCGTTCCAATTCAGCCATGCCCTCGCCTCCTCATGTTAGACCGCGGCCTGGTCAAAAGTCCTGTTATCCGCTGCATGGCGGAGAAGAAGCGCTGCAAATCTTCCTCTGTGTTGTAAAACGCCGGAGAAACCCGGACGGTACCGCTGACCCCAAGTGCGGCAAGATACGGCTGGGCGCAGTGGGTTCCGGAGCGCACGGCAACCCCCAGTTCACTGAGCAGACGGGCTGCATCATAGCAGCTGCATCCGTCCAAGCAGAAGCTCAGGCAGCCTGCCATTTCGCCTGCTCCCAGTAAATGCACCTGCGGCAGTTCCGATAGCTTCTGCCGTATTTGCTCCAATAGCTGAGATTCCCGATGGGAGATTGCTTCAATTCCGATGGATTCCAGATACCGCACCGCAGCGCCAAGCCCGATGTTCCCGGCAATATTAGGCGTTCCTGCTTCCAGCCGATAGGGAAGTTCGTCATAGGTGGAAGCTGTTTCTTCTACCAAATCCACCATACCGCCGCCGAAGGTTTCCGGCTCCAGCTGTTCCAGCGCGGAGCGCTTGCCATAAAGAATGCCTGTGCCGGTGGGTCCCATCATTTTGTGCCCGGAGAAGCAGAGAAAATCGCAGTCCAACGCCTGCACGTCCATTTTTACATGGCGCATGGCCTGAGATGCATCCACCAGCACCATTGCGCCCTTTTGATGCGCCATTTGAATGATGTCCTTGATCGGGTTTACGCAGCCGGTCACATTGGAAACCCAGGTAACTGCCACCAGCTTGGTTCGCTGGGTGAGCAGCTGGGAGAATGCTTCCAAATCCAGCCTGCCGTCGGGAAGAATCGGCGCAACGCGAAACGCTGCACCGGTTCTCCGGCACGCCTCCTGCCAGGGGAGAAAGTTGGAGTGATGCTCCATTTGGGTGGTCAGAATCTCATTCTCCGGAGTCAGTCCGGAAAAGCTCAGGCTTCTTGCCACCAGATTGATGGCAGCGGTGCAGCCGCTGGTGAAGATGATCTCGTCCGTGCTTGCGGCCCCCAGAAACCGCCGAATGTCCTCTCTTGCATTCTCCATTCGGCGGGTCGATTCCTCGCTGAGATAGTGAATGCCGCGGTGTACGTTGGCCTCATAGCGGTGATATTGCAGCTCCATTTCCCGCAGAACCGGTTCCGGCAGCTGCGTTGTGGCACCGTTATCCAGATAGCAAAGGGGATAGGCACCGATTCTCTGTTCCAGAATCGGAACGTCCCTGCGGCATTCCGCCCATGTCATAGCGCATCCTCCTAAGGTCAAGCTAAGGTCAAATTAGGCTGCCGCAGATGCAGCAGCCCAATGCGTTGTTGCTTATTCGATCCGGGACTGCCAGGCCGGGGTGTTTTGCATGGTTTTGTAGACCATTTGGGAGATGTCTTCCAGAGTTTTTACCCTGGCTGTCTCCAACGCAGGAAGCTGCAAACCCAGCTCCCGTTCCATGGTCATAAACAGCAGCACCTTCTTCGCCATGGCAGAGGTGGCGCCGTCACAGCTTTTTGCGGTGTCGAATTCGGTCACCAGGCTCGGATCAATTTTCATGCTGTGGGAAAGGCTTTTCTCCACCAGAGCGTCAAAGCTGGTGCCCTCCGGGATCTCCTCCTCGTCCAGCAGGAACTTCGCCAAAATAAACTGCCGGAGTTCCTGCTTTAGGAGGGGATATGTCAGCGGAGATGTACCGCAAATGGCATCCATATGCGTTTTTGCAGCCTTCCTGGCCCGCAGCAGCCGACGGCGAATTTTGCTGCGGTTTTCCATATTAGTCGGCCACCAGAGGCTCGATGCCCAGAGACAGGGCCAGATCCTTCAGCTCCTGTACATAGTCGCCGTAAACCATGGTACAGTGGTTGCCTGCCATGCACTGCTTGGTCCAGGTGTCCATCTGATCCTTCACCCGGAAGTAAACCAGCTGACTGCAGTTATAGCCCTCGTAGCCGCCGCCCATGACGATCTCACCGGAGCCGATAAACAGCTTGCTGCCGTCGGGAGAGAAGCGGCACATGGTGATCTTCTGCCCCTTATCTGCGGTGAAGTCATAGCGGATGGTAACGCCGAAGCCCTGGTCATAGGCAAAGTTGCGGATGGCATAGGGTGCGTTTTCGTCGGGATTGCGCAGACGGCGATGGGCCACGGAATGCTGCATCATGTAAAGGTTCTCGGGATTCTCGGCTTCCAGAATGGAAATCTGCTCGGGGGTAGTACCAAACCGGGCGGTGGTAAGATGACCGTTCTCCACAGGAACCGGGCAGGTGTTGCCCATGTAAGGCCGCTTGCCGGAAACCGCGATCAGTGCCTGCTGGGACAGAACCGCATCGGTATCGTATTCGCAGGCGGAGGGGATGCCTTCCTCCATGTTGAGGGAGTGGGTCAGACACAGGGTAAACTGGCCCTGATTCAGGCGGCGGGTGGAGCAGGCGTCAGGACATGGCATGGTGAAGCCGTTGCAGTCCTTGAGATCCATGTTCTTCCGCACGGTTACAAAGGCAATGGCGGAGGGAAGCATCTTTTCCCGGGTCATGGCGTTTTCCTTGGCGCCGGCGCACAGATCATCTACCACTGCATTGGCCTTCTTGAGATCTTCCTCAGTGAGGTCAGGAGTCTTACGGCCGGGGGTGGTGGGATTGCCCTCGGGAGTGGCGGGAGTCATCTGGTCGAACATCTCATGGATGTTGATAAACCGGAAGCGAACGCCCAGACGGTTGGTGATATGCTCATAGCTGTTGAACGCATCCACGGAGCTGTAGGAGGTGGTGGAGCCAAAGCGGGTGACGCAGAGAATCCGAGTGGAGCGAATGACCTTCCGGGCACGCAGAATCTTCAGGCGATATTTGAGATCGTCCCACTTATAGCAGGCGAATACCTCATAGTTGCCGGGCTTGCTGGTGATACCGGCTACGGCGATGGTGCCGGAGAATCCTGCCAGAGGAGAGACGGTAATGGGCTTGCCAAACCGCTCGGCACATTCCAGCACCCGGTCATCACAGGCAATGCCGGTCTGCGCAACAATAATATCGCAGGCAGCAACGGCAGGAGCAATGGCATCCCACTGCGCTTCGGGATTCTCCCAGTCGTCGGTACGGCTGAGGGTAACGGGGTCCATCATCTCGCAGCCTTCCGGCAGATGATCCTTGAGAAGATTCAGGAACTGCTCCTGCTTCTGGGCGTTGGCCAGGCGGTCATAGCCGGGCTGGAGGGCGTCGCCTTTGCCGAAGCGGCAGGGGCCTTCATAGTAATAAAGATGCTCGACCGAGATCAGCAGAGGAAGAACATTGAGTTTCACGTCGCTGGCTTTCTTAATCATAACAATTCTCCTTTTCCGTTGTCAGTTGGTTTCGGCCCGGTCATCCTGCTGCCGGACTCATTGACTGAGGCCATTATAGCGAAAAGCAAGCCGCCGTGTCATTGTGGTGCCCGAAAACCTTTTTGGATTGGTTTATGGATTCTGTAAAACCGGACATCAACGATTTGGGGGAGAATTTGTGCAATATTCTGCCAAGCCATCCTATCTTGTAAATGGGAAATTAGAGAATGTCCTATGAAAAACGATATTTCGTTGTAGCATGCTACAGGAAAATTCCCGATTTTCCATAGCTTTTTTTCCTATGTTTTTGGTTGGAAAGCAAAAATTGAAGGATTTCTGTCATAAATTCTAATTTTATTTTAGATTTTTCGACAAAGAATCTGCCCCTGCTTCTGTGATATAGTCGTATCGACCAAAGGATGAAGCAGATCGCGGCATCCAATCTTATCGGAAAAGGAGAAAAGAAATGGAGACTTTGACCACCAGCATTATCATTATTCTTTATTTGGTACTGCTCTTTGGCGTATCGGCATGGGCGCAGAAGCGTCAGAAAAAAATGGAAGCCCAGGGCGGCACCGGCAGTTTCCTGATGGCCAGCAAAAGCCTGCCCACGGTACTGGTTGCCTTTATGATGGCAGGCGCCGGTATCGGTTCCATCAATACCACCGGTATTGCCGAACAGGTTCAGACCGCGGGTCTCTCCGGTGCCTGCGCAGGCTTTGCAGGTGCGGTGGCACTGATTGTTCTGGGTGTATTCGGCGGCAAGCGGATGCGTGCTCTGCCCTATAACACCATGCCCTCCATGGCAAAGGCCTATTGTGGCGAGACTACCCGCTGGCTGTTGAGCCTGGGCGGACTGGTGATTGCCATGGCAATTACCGCGCTCCAGTTTGTTGGCGGCGGCGCAATGCTGTCGAGCATGTTCCCGGATTACATCACCTATAATATGGGCGTTGTGATTACCGCCCTGGTGTTCTTTGTGATTGCGGCGCTGGGCGGCATGATGGGCGCAAGCCTTTCCAACGTGGTCAATATGATCGTGATGTATATCGGCCTGACCCTATGTCTCATTGCCGCGCTGGTGAATCTGGGCGGCTGGGACTCCCTGATTACCAAGGTGAATGCCATTCCGGAGTCCACCACCAGCGGCGCCCCCTGGCTCTCTGTAACCGGCGGCCTTGGCCTTGCAACGTTTATCAGCTATTTCGCATCGGAGATCCCCAACCGCTTTACTACCCAGTCCAACACCCAGCAGATCTTTGCGGCAAAGGACGGAAAAGCAGCACGGAACGGTCTGGTGATCGGTGCGCTGATGATGGTGCCCATTACGATTATTTCGACGATCATCGGCCTGATTGCCCGGGTACAGTTCCCGGATCTGGCGGTTAAAACCCAGGCTATGAGCATGGTGGTGCTGTCCGTCAACCCTGTATTCTCCGGTCTTGGCATGGCGGCATTGTGGGCGGTCAACGTTTCCACCGGCGTGGCGCTGCTGATGACCTGCACCCAGCTGATCTCTTACGATGTGCTCCACATCTTCAACAAAAACCGTGAAATGACCGAGAAGCGACAGGCCATGCAGTCCAGACTGGTACTGGTTGCCGTGATGATTATCACGCTGGTGATGGCGTTCTTTATGCGCGGCATCGTCTCCACCATTATGACAATGATCTGCATTACTCCTGCCTTTGCATTTATCTTTGTTCCGATCCTCTACTGCCCCAAAACGTTGCGCAAGAGCACCGGCACAGCCCTGCTGATTGTCAGCTATGTATTCTTCCTGCTGTGGCTGCTGATCCCGCCGCTGAAGGCGCTGTTCCCCAACCCAGTTTACCCCGAATGGGGGCTGGCTGTTGTAACGTTTATCCTCTGCATGATTTTCGATAAACGCAGGGTGGAGATTCCGGACGGCGATCTGGAGACCATTGCAAACCGGTAATTTTTGAATTGGCTACAAAAATCAATCCTTATCCCCCCATAAAGCTGCCCCGGAAACGACAAGCATCGTTTCTGGGGCAAGTTCTTTTTTAGGGCAATACCGC
Source organism: uncultured Eubacteriales bacterium (assembly GCA_905201305.1). GTDB lineage: Bacteria > Bacillota > Clostridia > Oscillospirales > Oscillospiraceae > HGM13006. Next base: position 44 of record CAJKNS010000123.1, on the reverse strand, counting down.
ACAAACCGGCAAGAGAGTCTGACGAGAGATTTTTCGTCAGAAAA
>CAJKNS010000122.1 GCA_905201305.1 uncultured Eubacteriales bacterium | reverse complement strand
TATCCTCGATGCCATAGATTTTTCCCTCCAGCCAGCTCCGGTCAATGTCGGTTGGCTCCACCGTTGGCAGCGTCTCGGTTTCCGTGGATGCGCTGACAGTGGGAGTCTGTTCCGGCTGCTGGGACTGCTCCGGCGGAACGGCTGTCTCCGCCCCGGTATCCTGCTGCAACACCTCAGTGGGTGCCGGGGTTTCTGTGGGTGTCTCCGTCACCACCACCGGACGCGCTGTGCTGTCCGGTGCTTCTGACGGTGCAGTGCTTTCCCGGGTAATGACCCAAGAGCCCAAATCCGGCAAAGAGGATGCAGACTGACTCTCTTCTCCGCAGGCTGCCAGCAGAAGCAGCATAGCGGCTGCCGCAAGAATGCGGCTATATATTTTGACCTGTTTCATGTTTTTCCTCCGTTCTAAGATACTTGCACCTGAATGAGCGGCTTCGAGGGCAGATTGTCCGGAATCACATAGCAGTAGCAGTCCCGTGCCGTGTAGATGCAAAGGAAATTCTCCGCTTGCATCCGGATACTGTCGATCTCCTCCTCCGGCATAGCCAGGTAGTCATTGAGGCAAACATAGGTCTTTTTCACCTCATCCACCAGATACACCTTGTCATCCGTCCCTACAAACGCCATTTGATTGGGGACTTCATCGGAACGTCCGCCCAGGAAAACGTCTGTGATCCGCCACTGGCTGCCGTCCTGGGCGTCAGTGATCAGAATACCGATCTCCGGCACATTGTTGTAGTTATAGAAATTGCCGTAACCCCCGATATAATCCCGGCTCTCTGTATAGATGGTGCTGGTCGAATTGATACACCGCTTTGCATAGCGGAGCGTCCGTTCCTCCGGATCATAGGCAGCCAGCCAGACCTTATCATCCTCTGACAGCGTGCCCGCTTCCGTCTGCTCATAGAGCCACACATACAGCGTGTCGTCCGAAGCCCAGAAGGCGTTTGTCTCGAACATTTCACTGGGGTAGAAATTCCAGTTCTCGTCTATGGGCAGCAGGTCATGCAGGCGCACCATCGCTCCGGCTTCCAGATTGCAGAGATAATAGTCCCCGCCGGTCTGCATATACGTTTCACCGTTCTGCACATATTCAAAGGTACGCACCAGCGCCCAGCGCATGCCGGGGCTCACCTGTATCACAGAGGGATCTCCATAATCAAACAGCTCTGTCACGTTAGCAAGGGGGTCCTGCGTTTCCCCGGTTTTGATGTTGTAGAACACCGGATAATCGCAGTTTTCCACATGGGACTGCTCCACCCGGCGCACCGTAATCCGAAGGGTATCGCCGCTGCCGGAAACAGGCTCCACATGGAAATACACGTCATTCTGGGAGCGGTCCCGCAGGGCAAGTTTGCCATCCTCATCGATGATATAATCGATATAAAGGTCCCAATCTCTATAGGCATAGAAGTCGATATGAAGGGTCTGAACCTCTGTTTGGACAATCTGCCCATCCCGCAGGGTGTAATACTGCTTGCCGTCAAAGAACAGATTTCCCTGGCACCGGTACGCATAGTCGCTGCTTGTCCCCTCGATCCGCAAATAATCCGAGGTATTCTCGTCCTGCTGCACATCTATGGAGGACTGTTCCGTCTCCTGCTCCGAGCTACTGTCCGCTTCTGAGGCACGATCCGGCTTCTCTGAAGGAAGCATGCCCCATTGGCTGACCGCAGGCTGCGTTTCTCCCGGCGACAATGTGGTGCTGCCTGACTTTCCGTTCCCCAGTCCCAGCACCAGCGCACCGGCAACGCCCAGAACAATCAAAATTGACGCCGCTAGCCCCAGAACGCTCCGAATATGGGAGCGCCTTTTGATGGGGGCAGAAGGCTTCCTGCGTGTCTGTCCAATTTCCGGCAGCGGCGGCAGACGATCTCCAAGCTCTGCCGCATCCTCACCGATATAAAGATCCATAAGATCCTCAAGCTGCATTTTCACAGGATTCCCTCCTTTCTCAGCGTCCGTTCCAGCACCTTTCGTCCCCGCATCAGGCAGGAACGCACGGTATTGGGTGATAGTCCCATCTCCCGGGCAACCTCTTGGGAGTTTTGCATGTAATAATAGGTGCGCAGGAAAATCTCCCGATCCCGTGGGCGCATCCGATCAACGGCTGCCCGCACCCGCTGCGCCAGGTCCTTTTGGATGGCGCTCTCCTCCAAATCCGCCAGCTCATCGGGTATTTGAATCTCATCCCCGCTGAACGCCTGGGGCCGGTTCTTTCGCAAATAGGATTTTGCACGATTCCGCGCGGCAGTACAGAGATAGGGCTTAAGACTGCCCCGAATCTCGTCCACATGGTTCCAGACCGCATAAAATGTGTCCTGCACCAGCTCTTCTATGTCCTCCCGGCTGCCGCTGGGACCCAATATATTTCCGATGATGGTGGCAAGGTATCGGTGGTACTGCCGGATCATCTCCTGCAATGCCCCCTGGTTCCCCTTCCGCATCTCCCGCAAAAGCTGCTCATCGGTCATGGTTTCACTTCCTTTTTCCCGTTTCCTCTCGGGCAACACCGCATCCACACGCCTGTCGCCTTCAAACGCCAATTGCTGCGGTATTGTCATTACACAAAATAAGACGCCGCGGCGCTGGATACCGTTGCATGTTTTTTAGGGCAATACCGCACAAATCGGCAAGAGAGTCTGACGAAAGATTTTTCGTCAAAAAAAGGTGTAAAGCCGCAGGAATACTTTGTGTATTTCAAGGTTTTACAAACGAATTTTTGGCGGAAAAGATCCGTCAGAATCCGCAGTCGCATTTGCGCGGTGTTGCCTTAGAATTCTGTCCATTCCGTATAATTCCTTGGTTCCCGGACAAACTAACGCCGAAAGGAGCCGATCCAACCATGATTACCGACATTGAATTGCTCTCTTACATTCGGGAAACCGCGCAGATGGGACACGACGGCATCGACACCGTTCTGAGCTATTCTCCCTGCACCCCACTGACCGACGCCCTTCGGCAGCAGAAGGCGGAATACGGCGAGCTGTGCTCTTCTGCCACCGAGATGCTCAAAGCCCGGGGCAGTGATCCCGAGCCGCTGCCCATGGGGGCAAAGATGGGGCTGATGATGTCCCGTGCCAGAAACGCCATGTCTCCCCCCTCCTCCTCCAAAATCGCCGAGATGATGATTACCGGCAATACCAAGGGCGCCATCAAGTCTATTCAGCACCACCGGCAGTATCTTGGAAAGGATGAGCGGGTCACAGACCTGAGCAAAAAGCTGCTGGAGACGGAGCAGAATAATATCGAGCAGATGAAGCCGTTTTTGTAAAAAATCGGGAGCGCCCAACCGGACGCTCCCTTGTTATATTCTGATGTAGCTTACTGGGTCATGCGCTCCATCTCAGCGACCCGGACCTTGATTTTCCGTACAGAAGAATCCACCGCGGAGATCATGGGCGTCTTGGACTGGTCCACATTCTCCCGGAAGTACCGCAGGAGCGTAATGCACCGGTCGTTGCCGATTTTGCCCAGAGAATCAATGGTTTCCAGCAGCAGGTCATCGCTGGCTTCCCGATCGTTTGGAATCACGCTCAGGAGGTCAATGCAGCCGCTGCCGCCGGAGACTCCGCAGGCTTTTGCGATTTTCATTTTGGAATCGCCGTTGGTTTCGCCGAGATTGTGGAGCAGCTTATCCCACTGCCTCTTTGCAATGAGCTTATCTACCTTTTTATTGATGTTGCCCATAGGTACCCTTCTTTCTGCCGTGCGGCAAAATTATTTGGTTCCCAAGGGCGTGTCTTTGCGGTACCCAAAGGCTGCCCCAGGGACCAGGAAAGAGATTGTTCCTTCATGTCCAGTATAAGGAGCTTCCCCATTTTTGTCAACATGTCTACATGGGTCCATTTTGCACAAATCTTTTTGTTCATTTTATACATTTTCGTGAAATAGATATTTCAAAACTATTAAGCAGTCATGCATTGCATTTGTTTCTCCTAAGCACGTCGCTGCACAACCATCTGCCAATTCACTGAAGCAGCGAGAAACATCTTGACAATTTCCCTGCTCCGTGTTAGGATTAGCCATAGATAAAAGCAGAGATGGGGAGAAGACAGTCCCGGTTCATCTTCAGAGAGTCGGCGGTGGGTGCAAGCCGATGATGATGGCGCTGTGTATACTGACCCCGGAGCTGTTCCGGTGAACCGATAGTAGCCGAAACCGTATGGCAGCGTTATTTGCCAAAGCCTTATTGGAGGCTGAGGGCTGTGAATCAGCTGAACCGGGTGGTACCGCGTGAATTTATATCCACGCCCCGGAACGCAGAGTGGCTGCGTTCCGGGGCTTTTTTTGACGTCCCGCCCGCTCTGACCTTGTACACATGATATTGATTATAGGAGGAACTCATTATGAATCTGAAACCCGGCTGTCAAAAATACATTCCCTATCAGCCCATTTCCCTCAATGACCGCACCTGGCCCAACAAAGAGATTAAAAATCCCCCGGTATGGTGCTCCGTTGACCTGCGCGACGGCAACCAGGCGCTGATTAACCCCATGAATTTGCAGCAGAAGCTGGAGATGTTCCACACGCTGGTGGACATTGGCGTCAAGGAAATCGAAATCGGCTTCCCCTCCGCTTCCGACACTGAGTATGAAATCTGCCGTGAGCTCATTGAGGGCGGTCACATTCCCGACGACGTAACCATTCAGGTGCTGGTTCAGGCGCGCCCTCCTCTGATCCAGAAGACCTTTGAAGCAATCCGCGGCGCAAAGAACGTCATTCTCCATTTCTACAACTCCACCTCCACCCTCCAGCGGAAGGTTGTCTTCAAAATGGACCAGGCTGGCATTACCAAGATTGCCACCGACGCAGCCGACCTGATTTATGAGCTGAGTCAGCCTGTGATCGCCTCCGGCATGAACCTCCGCTTTGAATATTCCCCTGAGTCCTTTATGGGCACCGAGATGGACTACGCAGTGGAAATCTGCCAGGCCGTCCTGGAGCATCTCCACGCAACCCCCGAGAACAAGGTCATTCTGAACCTGCCCTCCACCGTGGAAAACATGCTGCCCAACTATTTTGCAGACTGCATTGAGTATTTCATCCGCAAGCTCCCCTCCCGGGATTGCGCCGTCATTTCCCTGCATCCCCACAATGACCGCGGCGAAGGCGTTGCCACTGCAGAGCTGGGCCTGCTGGCTGGTGCAGAGCGCATGGAAGCAACGCTGTTTGGCAACGGCGAGCGTACCGGCAATGTGGATATGGTCACGCTGGCAATGAATATGTACACCCAGGGTGTAGATTCCAAGCTGGACTTCTCCGATATCAACAAGATCAAGAACGTCTACGAGCGCTGTACCCATATGAAGGTGGATCCCCGCCAGCCCTATGTGGGTCAGCTGGTGTTCACCGCTTTCTCCGGAAGCCATCAGGACGCCATCAATAAGGGCGTTCAGTATATGAAGGAATCCGGCACCGATATGTGGGAGGTTCCCTATCTGCCCATTGATCCCGCCGATGTGGGTCGGCAGTATGAGCCCATTATCCGCATCAACTCCCAGTCCGGCAAAGGCGGCGCTGCCTTTGTCATGGAAAACAACTTCGGCTATTCCCTGCCCAAGGCAATGCATCCCGAGTTCGGCGCCATTGTCCAGGAAGAAACCGACCGTCTTGGCACCGAGCTGCTGCCCAGCCAGATTTTCGAGCTGTTCGACAAGAACTATTTGGAGGTAGACAAGACCTATGGTCTGCTCCGCCACACCTTCACCGAGTCCGGTTCCCACGGTGAAACCTCTCAGGTTGGCTTCTCCGGCGTTCTCAGCTACAAGAACGGTGAAATCGCAATCTCCGGCGAGGGCAACGGTCCCATCGACGCCTTCTTTAACGCCATCTCTGAGCTGGAAATCGGCAAGTTCCACTTTGTGGACTACTCCGAGCATGCCATCACCTCCGGCTCCGATTCCCAGGCTGTATGCTACATCCACTTGAAGACCCCCGACGGAAAGGATGTCTTCGGCGTCGGCAAGAGCCACAACATCAACCGTGCCTCCATCCGCGCCATCCTGTGTGCCATCAACCGTGCGATCATCGCTAAGGACGGCAAGGCAGACAAGTAACCCATCTTCCCCCGAGATCGGAACCGGTCCCGGGGGATTGCTTTACTCAAAATCAATTACATGGTCAAAAAGTTCCATCCCCTCTAACAAAATGCCAAAACCTTGCACTAAATTTTTGTAGACATTGTGAATCTTTTTCTTCAAGCCCCTTGCATTTTGCATATATCTTTGCTATACTGGTTGAGAAATGACTTTTAGTCATTTTCTATTGGGTAAATTTATTGATGAATAATATTTACCACATCCGTATTGTTCGGACAACTTTGCCGTTTTGTCCGGAAATTTTCTTCGAAACTCCGCCGAATTCGTGAAGATGCTTTGTACATCCCCCAAAAATTTGGTCATTTTTGTGTAGAAAATGCGATACCATATTTTCAAAATTTCCGGTATAATCATAGACAGAACGGCACATCCTCACAATGCCGCAGAATATCCAATTCCCGGCAGCAGGATTTCGGCGCAATGTGCGCCCACCGAAACCACTGGAAAGGCGGTGAAACCATGACTCTGGATGCAATGACCCAGGTAACCCAAGCGGAAGCCCAGGCAAAGTCCTCCATGCAGGACGCCTCCACCGCTTCCAAACAGATCATCGCCGACGCCGATGCCAAGGGCAAAGCCTATCAGGCGGAAAAAGAAGCTCAGGCTGCGGCTGCGGTGAAAGAAATGATGCGTAACGCAGAAGCAAGAGCCGCAGAAAATGCGGAAGAAATCATGCATCACGCAGAGAATCAATGTGCTGTGCTCCGTGCCCACGCCGAAAGCCGGCTGGATGCCGCAGCAAACAGCATTGTAGAAAGGATCGTGATAGACTGATATGGCAATCGTCAGTATGAAACGACTACGTCTCATCGGTCTTCTGGAGGATCGTGACCCGCTGTTTCAGAAGCTCCAAGAGCTTGGCTGTGTAGAGGTCTCGCAGATCGACCCGTCGGAGGATGAACAGTGGGAAAGCGTACTGCGTCCAAACGAAAGCACCCGTTCCGAAAAAGAGCGGCTGCTGGAGGATACCGACGCCGCACTTGCCAC
>CAJKNS010000121.1 GCA_905201305.1 uncultured Eubacteriales bacterium | reverse complement strand
AGAATGCCGGTAAAACGGTAAAACTCAAAAATCATCTCCCCCGAAGGTCATTAGATAAGCAGCGCGGCTGGTAAACCCGCAAAACCCAAAAATCTTAAAACAATCTTCCTTTCCATCCACTTTACAACTTGACATCGAACCATTATAATATTCAGACACTGGTTCTCAGAACCAACCAAAGAGGAGGAGTTTCCATGTTTGATCTGCTTCGCCGCATTCGGGTCAATTTTGTATTAACGGCAGTTTTAACGCTGATTCTGGGCTTTCTGCTCATTTTATCCCCCGGCACCGCCATGCGCACGGTCTTCCTGCTGGTGGGCTGGACGCTGGTGATTTCCGGCGTTGCATCTCTGCTCACGGCGATTTTTTCCAAGGGTCAGCCGGTGGGACAGGGGGACTTGGTGCTGGGACTGATTCAGCTTGCCACTGGACTGGTGGTATTGATGCGTCCGGGCTTCCTCATGTCTCTGGTGGGCATTGTGGTGGGCTTTGTGCTCCTGATCCACGGCATCCACGACATTCAGCATGCCCGGGAGAGTAAGGCATTGGGCTATGATTGGAAGCTGTCCATGGGCGTTGGCGTTGCGGCGGTTGTCATGGGCGTGATCGTGATGATTAACCCGTTCTCCACCGTGGAAACCCTGCTGCGGATTGCAGGCGTGTTCCTGCTGGTGGACAGTGTGGCGGACCTTGTAATGGTTTGGCGGACAACATATTGAGACTTGACATTCTTCCCGGAATGTAATATCATGACCCTATATCGAAATCAGCGCAGATGGAGAGGAGTAAACCGGTCACACCTCTAAGAGAGCAGGCGGTGGGTGCAAGCCTGGGGGTTCGCCGGTTGAAGGTCGCTCCGGAGCTGCGGGTTTGAACGAAGTAGAATCCGCCGGGTGCTCCCGTTACAGAGTATCGAGTGCGGCATAATTTTCTATGGTTGTGCCGAATTCAGGTGGTACCGCGGAATTTTCGCCCTGAACATGCTGGTCATGTTCAGGGTTTTTGCTTTCTTGTCGAAAAAAATAAGGCATGTCACACAAAAGGAATAACGCATGTCACGTAGAGAAAATAAGGCAATATCACACAAATCGACAGGCGAATTTTCGCGGTGTTTCAAGTGGAAAATAAACAAGGAGTTGATTGATTTTATGAAAGAACTGCCGAAGATTTACGACCCCCAGCAGGTAGAGGGCAGCATCTATGAGATGTGGCAAAAGGGCGGCTATTTCCATGCCAAAAAAGACCCGGACAAGAAGCCCTTTACCATTGTTATGCCCCCACCCAACGTTACCGGTCAGCTGCACATGGGTCATGCCATGGACTGCACCCTTCAGGATATCCTCACCCGGTTCAAGCGCATGCAGGGCTACTGCGCACTCTGGCTTCCGGGCTATGACCACGCGGGCATCGCCACCCAGATCAAGGTGGAGGAGGAGCTCCGGAAGGAGGGGCTTACCCGCTACGATTTGGGCCGTGAAAAGTTCCTGGAGCGCGTTTGGGCGTGGAAGGAGCAGTACGGCGACCGGATTGTAGAGCAGCAGAAGACCCTTGGCTCCTCCTGCGACTGGGAGCGCCATCGGTTCACCATGGACGAGGGCTGCTCCAAGGCGGTGCGCGAGGTGTTCGTGCGCCTGTATGAAAAGGGCTATATCTACAAGGGCAGCCGGATCATCAACTGGTGTCCCCATTGCCGCACAGCCCTGTCCGACGCCGAGGTAGAATACGCCGAGAAGCCCGGCAAGCTGTGGCATCTCCGCTATCCCATCAAGGACCAGCCGGGCAAGTATCTGGTGGTAGCCACCACCCGTCCGGAAACCATGATGGGCGACACCGGCGTGGCTGTGAACCCCAGCGATGAGCGCTACAAGGATTTGGTGGGCAAGACCTGCATTCTGCCCATTATGAACCGGGAGATTCCCATTGTTGCCGACGACTATGTGGAAATGGACTTCGGCACCGGCTGCGTGAAGATGACCCCTGCCCATGACCCCAACGACTTTGAGGTGGGTCAGCGGCACAATCTGGAGATCATCCGCGTGATTGGCGACGACGGCAAAATCAATGCTCAGGGCGGACCCTACGAGGGCATGGACCGGTATGAATGCCGGAAGGCTGTGATTCACGATCTGGAGGAGCAGGGGTATCTGGAGAAGATCGAGGACTACACCCACAATGTCTCCACCTGCTATCGCTGCCACAACGATGTGGAGCCGCTGATCTCCGCCCAGTGGTTTGTAAAGATGAAGCCCCTTGCCAAGGAGGCAATCCGGGTGGTGGAGGACGGCGAGACGAAGTTCGTGCCCGAGCGCTTCACCAAGACCTATCTCAACTGGATGGAAAATGTCCACGACTGGTGTATCTCCCGTCAGCTCTGGTGGGGTCATCAGATTCCCGCATGGAAATGCCAGGACTGCGGCGAATATACCGTTTCCCGCGAGGACCCCACCCAGTGCTGCCACTGCGGCTCGGGGCACATCGTCCGGGAGGAGGACGTGCTCGATACCTGGTTCTCCTCCGCCCTATGGCCCTTTGAAACCCTGGGCTGGCCCGATAAAACCGAGGATCTTGACTACTTCTATCCCACGGATGTGCTGGTCACCGGCTACGACATCATTTTCTTCTGGGTGGCAAGAATGATCTTCTCCGGCTGCGAGCATACCGGAAAGACCCCCTTCCACACGGTGCTCATGCACGGTCTGGTCCGGGACGACAAGGGCAGAAAGATGTCAAAGTCTCTGGGCAACGGCATCGACCCGCTGGAGATGGTAAAGCAGTACGGCGCAGACGCTCTGCGCATGAACATGATTACCGGCAACAGCCCCGGAAACGACATGCGCTTCTATGTGGAGCGCTGCGAGGCGATGCGGAACTTTGCCAATAAGATTTGGAACGCCAGCCGCTATGTGCTCATGAACCTGACCATCGACCAGCCCGGTCTGCCCGCTATGGACAAGCTGGAGCAGGAGGACAAGTGGATTCTCTCCAAGCTGAGCCGCCTGATCTCCGAGGTCACCGAGAACATGGACAAATATGAGCTGGGCATTGCGGTGCAGAAGATCTATGACTTCATTTGGGACGACTACTGCGACTGGTATATCGAGCTCACCAAGTCCCGGCTGTATGCGGACGATCAGGAGAGCAAGACCGTTGCCCAGCAGGTTCTCGTCTATGTGCTGGACCAGTTCCTGCGGCTGCTGCATCCCTTTATGCCGTTTATTACCGAGGAGATTTGGCAGGCGATTCCCCATGAGGGCGAGAGCATTATGGTGGCAAAATGGCCCGAGAATTCGGACAGCCTGAATTTCCCCGCAGAGGAAGCCGCCATGGAGCAGATCATGGCTGCCATCCGCGCGGTTCGGAACCGCCGGGCAGAGATGAACGTGCCCCCCAGCAAGAAGTCCACCCTGTATATCGTCACCGAGAATCAGAAGGTGTACGGGCAGGGACAGGCGTTCATTATGAAGCTGGCTTATTCCGACAATCTGGTGGTTACCGATACCGAGCCGGAGGGCGCGGAGGATATGGCGTCCTGCGTCACCCACGATGCAAAGCTCTATATGCCCATGGATCAGCTCATCGACTTTGAGAAGGAGCTCCAGCGCATTGAGAAGGAGCTGACCAAAAACCGCAAGAGCCTGGAGGGCATCGAGAAAAAGCTCTCCAACCCCGGCTTCTTGGCAAAGGCACCCGAAAATGTGGTGAATGGCGAGAAGGAAAAGGCGGAGAAGCTCCATGCGATCATCGATCAGCTGGAGGAAAGCAAAAAGAGATTACAGAAATAATTCGCTGCATTCTTAAGGCAACACCGCACAAATGCGTCTGCGGATTCTGACGGATCTTTTCCACCAGAAATGCGTTTGTAAAACCTTGAAATACACAAAGTATTCCTGCGGTTTTACACCTTTTTCTGATGAAAAATCTCTCGCCAGACTCTCTTGCCAATTTGTGCGGTATTGCCTTAACTTGGACAAAAAAGACCGCTGCCAAGCTGGCGGCGGTCTTTTTGGAGGGAAAACATATGACATATGAAGAAGCACTGGCGGGAATCCACAGCCGCAGGACATTTTCCGGCGGGGGACCGACTCTGAACCGAATCCGCAGGCTCATGGATGCGCTGGGGAACCCACAGGAGCAGCTGCGGGTGGTCCACATTGCGGGCACCAACGGCAAGGGCAGCGTTTCCGCCATGACGGCAGCGGCGCTGGGGGCATGCGGCTGCCGGGTGGGACTGTTTACGTCCCCCTATCTGGTGGAATTCCGGGAGCGGATTCGAATCGACGGAAAAAATATCTCGGAACAAGACCTGATTTCCTGCTATGAAACGGTGATGGCAGCGGAAACGGCACTGGAAAAGCAGGGCTTTGAGCCGGTGAACGAATTTGAGCTGGTGACTGCCATGGGCTTTTTGGCATTTGCCCGGGCGAAGGTGGATTATGCGGTGCTGGAGGTGGGCTTGGGCGGACGAACGGACCCCACCAATCTGGTGAAACAGCCTGCGGTCTGCTGCATCACCTCCATTTCTCTGGATCATACCCAAATTCTGGGGGATACCCTGGAGAAAATCGCCGGAGAAAAGGCGGGCATTATCAAGCCGGAGGTGCCGGTGGTTGTGGCACGGCAGAAGCCGGAGGTCTTTGGGGTGATTGCCCGGCAGGCGGAACGGGTGCATGCGCCATTGTATGCTGCGCCGGAGGTGGAGCCGCTGCAGCAGGACAGGAACGGGACGAAATTCCTGTGCGCAGGTTCGACGCTGGAAATCCCGCTGCTGGGGGATTATCAGATGGAAAATGCCGCCGCTGCCTGGGAAATCACCCGGGTGCTGGAGCTGCCGGAGGATGCGGTGAAGCAGGCATTTCGAAGGGTTTCGTGGGCAGGTCGGCTCCAGTATATTTCCGGAAAACCCGACTATCTCATTGACGCGGGGCATAATCCCGGGGGCATCGACGCCCTGTGCAAAACTTTGAGGGAGCTGTTTTCGGACCGGCGCATCACCGCCGTGGTGAGCATGATGAAGGATAAGGACTATGGGGTCTGCATTCCCGAGATCGCAAAAATCGCGGAGCATGTGATCGGCTGCACCGTGGGACTTCCCAGATCCCTTACCCCGGAGGAGATCGCCAAAACTGCCGGTTCGTATACAAAAGCGGACTGGTGCGAGGATGTTCAGGGAGCGCTGGAAAAAGCACGGAAGGATCAGGGGAATCTGATTGTGGTGTGCGGATCGGTGTTTGGAGCAGGGGAGGCGCTGAAGGTGCTGGAACCGGTTATGAATCAATAGAAAATTTCCCCGCGTGCATTCCTTCGACAGAATGCACGCGGGCTTTTTGCTATGATAATATGGCAAAAAAAGGAATGGAGCGATCGCTATGTACATCAGAAGCTTCCTGCAGGACAAGGAAATGACCATCACCCTGTCCGGGGAGATCGACCACCACGAAGCCCGGCACGCCATGAAGACCATTGGGGAGAAGATCGACGCCTATCTTCCCAAGGTGTGCGTTCTGGACTTCCGAGACGTGACGTTTATGGACTCCTCCGGCATTGCCATTGTGGTGGCAGCGGTGCGGCGGATGCGGCAGCTGGAGGGGAGACTGGTGATCTGCCATGTGCAGAGCCAGCCCATGCGGGTGTTTCAGGCGGCTGGCATCGGGCAAATCGCGGAAATCAGAGGAGGTGAGAAAGCATGAAGCCGGAAAATGAACTGACCATGGAATTTGTGAGCCGCAGCTGCAACGAAGCCTTTGCCCGGGCGGCAGTGGGGGCATTTATCGCACCGCTGGACCCCAATCTGGAGGAGCTCAGCGACATCAAAACCGCCGTCAGCGAGGCGGTGACCAACTGCATTGTCCACGCCTATCCGGAGGAAAGCGGAGAAATTACCCTAAGCTGCCGGGTGTATCCGGACCGGACGGTGGAAATAACGGTGGCGGATCAGGGGGTGGGCATTCCGGATGTCAGCGCTGCCCGGGCGCCCATGTTCACCACCGGCGGACAGGACCGCAGCGGCATGGGCTTTACGATTATGGAGAAATTCATGTCCTCCCTTCAGGTGGAATCCCAGATGGGCAAGGGCACCACCGTCACCATGACCCGGCGGCTTCAGGAGCGAAAGCCGTGACCGCAGCGCTGCTGAATCAGGCGCAGCAGGGAGACGTCGCCGCTCGGGAGCAGCTGCTTCAGGAGAATACCGGGCTGATTTGGAGCATTGTCCGCCGGTTTTATGGACGGGGGACGGAGCCGGAGGACCTGTATCAGCTGGGCTGTCTGGGATTTTTGAAGGCGATTGACGGCTATGATGCGGCATACGGCACCCAGTTTTCCACCTATGCGGTGCCGAAAATCGCAGGGGAAATCCGGCGGTTTCTGCGGGACGACGGCGCCATCAAGGTCAGCCGGACCATCAAGGAGCAGGCGACAGGGCTCCGTGCTCTGCGGAATAAAATGACCCTGGAGCTGGGACGGGAGCCCTATTTGTCGGAAATTGCCCAGGCGTCCGGGCTGACGGTGCAGGAGATTGCGGTGATCGATACGGCGATGCTGCCAGCGGATTCCCTCCAGCGTCCGGCTGGGGAGGACGGGTGCAGTCTGGAGCAGCTGCTGCCCGGAGACGCCATTGAGGAGAAGATCATCGAATCCGTGGCGCTGGGAGACGCCATTTCCCAGCTGGAGCCAAGGCAGCAGGCGGTGATCCGCATGCGGTATTTCCGCGGGATGACCCAGGATAAGACTGCGGCGGTGCTGGGGGTGAGTCAGGTTCAGGTTAGCAGGCTGGAGCGGCGGGCACTGGGGAGGCTGAAGGAGATTTTGGGGGAATGAGGGGGAGTTTTAGCGGGTTACTGACCGCGGGGCTTTCCTGACGCCCTTCGGGGACAGAAGAAGATAATAGAGAATATGGAATAGATAATAGATAATAGAAGCTGGAGGTTAGGTTTTATGGGTTTACCGGGCTCTCTGCTAATCTTACGCCCTTCGGGGACAGGACTTTTAGATTTTACGTGTTTACCGGCATTCTCTTTTCGGTACAGCCTCCGGCGGCTCCATCTTTCGTTGCACGACGAAAGATAGAGGAGAAAGGCGTGCAAAGGGGG
>CAJKNS010000120.1 GCA_905201305.1 uncultured Eubacteriales bacterium | reverse complement strand
CACCGCTGCTGCTGCGTGCCATCCGGTTCTGGCAGACCACCTGCCCCGGCGCCCCCATCTATGTATCGGCTGGTCAGCCGGATCATGCGCTTTCCCTGCCCGATGACGTGACGCCCATTTACGATCAGGTGGCGGATTGCGGTCCCATGGGCGGCTTGCAGGCTGCATTCCGGCAGTGTAAAGAGGAGCTGCTGTGGGTCAGTGCTGTGGACATGCCCCTGCTGTCTTCTCAGGCAGTGGAGCAGCTGTCAGACAAGCGCTGCCACTGTGAGGACGCTTGTATATTCACCCATGATGGTCGCCCGGAGCCGCTGCTGGGACTCTATCGAAGCACCTGTCTCCCGGTGATGGATCAGCTGCTTTCCAGCGGAGAACCTCGCATGTCCGCACTGCTTAATGCCGTCCGCACCACCCAGGTTCTCCTGAAGAATATGGATTGGGTTTGCAACGTCAACACCCCCCAGGAGCTCGATCAGCTCCGTCAGGAACAGCACTGAATACACAAAAGGCTGTGTCCGAACACCGTCGGACACAGCCAATTTTTATGCGAGATTCAATCTTTTTTTCAGGTTCAGCCAGGTGACGGCGTAGAGAATGCCGCCTGCTGCCAACTCGGAAAGGCCGGTGATGAGCATTATCATATGGTATCCCTGCATCCCCGTCATTTCAATGGAATTCATCCACAGGCTCCCGGGGGTTCCAATCAGCAGGACGCTGCCGATGATCTGGAATGCAATGCTAATGCCAAAATAGCACAGCACCGACCACAGTCCCTTATGCCCGGTGAAGCCATAGCCCAGGGACATTGCCGCATAGAACTGCATCATGGAGCAGGCCATGCCAATGAGTACCACCACGCCCAGCTCCGCCAGCAGTCCCGCAGCATACAGTTTTTCCTCCGCCGTTGTGAACCACACGGCCTGCCCTGCGATTCTCACCACCAGCTGAAGGAAGCCGCTGTCCGCCACCGCAACGCCAATGCCCAGCAGCATCACCAGCACCGTCAGAATGATCCAGACAATGGCGACAATCAGCTTGGAGAAAATCATGCTGTGGACGCTCACCGGCAGGGTAAACATCAAATAGCCCTCATCGGTGAGATAGTTTTTATAGAACCGCTGGATCATCAGCACCAGGGTCATCACTGTACCAAAAATCAGTGCCAGCACCCACAAAAACGTTACCATCACTGCCAGAATCCGAAGGATCTGATTGGTTTCCGGTTGATCCATATATCGAATGGCAAAGTGGCTGCCAATGCTCAGCATCAGCATTGCCGCATAAATCACCCACATGACCCGCGCCGTTGCGCGAAATTCATGCTTTAACAGTTTTCCTAACATCTGAATACCTCCCGGAACATCTGGTCCACGGATTTGCCCTGGGTTTCCCGGATCTCATCCACGGACTTCTGCAAAACAATCTGACCCTGACTGATAAAAATCACTTCATCGAGAATCTGCTCCACATCGGCAATCAGGTGGGTGGAAATCACCACTGCGGCATCCGGATCGTAATTGCCGATGATGGTATGGATAATATAATCCCGGGTGGCAGGGTCCACGCCGCCGATGGGCTCATCCAGCAGATAGAGCTTTGCCTTACGGCTCATCACCAGAATCAGCTGGACCTTTTCCCGGGTGCCCTTGGACATCTGTCGGATTCTCATGTCCTGCCGGATGTTCAGGTGGCTGAGCATTTCCTCCGCCCTTGCCCGCTGGAAATCCGGATAGAAATCACAGAAGAAATCCAGCAGCTGCCGAACACTCATCCAGTCCGCCAGATACGTCCGCTCCGGCAGATAGGAGACAATGGACTTGGTTTTCTTGCCGGGCGCCATACCGTCGATCAGCAGCTCGCCGCTGTCCCAGGTAATCAGTCCGTTTGCCATTTTAATCAGCGTGGTTTTACCGCTGCCGTTGGGTCCCAGCAGACCCACAATTTTTCCAGGCTCCACAGTCAGATTTACATGCTCCAGCGCCTGGGTCCTGCCATAGGACTTGCAAAGATCCCTGCATTCAAGAATTGGCGTCATGTTCTTCTCCCCTTTCCGATTCCTCCAGCAGCGCTACAATCTCCTGCCGGGTATAGCCCAGCGCCTGCATCTGCCGGATAAACGCCGTGATATGGCGATTTGCCAATGTACGCTTTGCATCCTCAATCATTTCCGTATCCTCCGTTACAAATCTTCCGCTGGTGCGCTGAGAGAACAGCAGTCCCTGCCGCTCCAGCTCCTGCAGCGCCCGCTGCATGGTGTTGGGATTGACCCCCGCGTCTACCGCCAGCTCGCGAACCGCCGGAACCCGCTGCCCGGGAATCCATTCGCCGGACACAATGCCCAGCTTGATCTGCTCCACCAGCTGCGAATAGATCGGCGCGCTGCCATCAATTTTCCACTGCATAAAACGCCTCCGTTTGTATTATTGTATTAGTTCCTTGGTACAATAAGACAATAATACAATTTTCCCGATTTGTCAAGAGGAAAATGAAGAAATTTTGCCAAAGGCGCAAAAAAGAGCCTCCATGCTTTTGGAGACTCCTTTTGCGTTCAATTTACAATATCTTATAGCATACCACCCATACCCGTCATGGGATCGTCCTTGTGCGCCTGCTCCAGGCACCGGGCAAACTGCGCCACAGAGGGATTTTCCTGCTGCTCGTACCAGAAGCAGCGAAGCTCCTCGGTTTTTCCCACCGGATAACAGCGAAGGTTATTTCCCAGGGTCATCCGGCTGAGCATGGTGGACACCATAATGCCCTGCCCCAGCTCCACCGCCATATATGCCGATTCCAGATTGGGGGATATGATAATGCGGCTGGGGGTAAAGCCCAGCTCCCGGCACTGTCGGCGGGCACGGCTGCGGCTTTCTGACAGGCTCTCTCTCGATGCTGCCGCCTTGATAAACGGCTCGCTTTTAAAGTCCTCCACGGTTGCCCCGGGGACTGCCTTGGGATGCTCCGGCGACACCAGTAGAACCAGCGGCGTATCCAGCACCTTCAGATTTTTAACCCCCTGATCCTTGGGTGCAAACTCCCGATAGGTGATAATCAGGTCCAGCTTCCGGCTCAAAAACAGCTCGTTGAGCTCATACTGCGGATGCTTTTCCCCTTCAAATTCCAGCTCCGGGCTCTCGTTTTTCATCTCCCGCAGGGCTTTTCCGATGCCCGCGGAGATGTCCAGCCACTCCAGATAGCCAATGTGCAGGGAATTGCTGAGTCCATGGTAATACGTCCGGGTCTGCTCCATAGTCTCCTGAAATTGCCGCTCCACATCGGAAAACAACGCATAAAAATTCTCGCCTGCTCTGGTCATGACCACATAGTGATGGGTGCGCTGGAACAGCTGAAAGCCCAAATCCTCCTCCAGCTTGGCAATATATTTGCTCACGGACTGCTGGGTCATAAACAGCTGCCGTGCTGCCTCGGTAAAGCTCAGGGTTTCGCACAGCGCCATAAAGCACTTGATGGAAGCCTCGTTAATCATGGTGTCACCTCATCTGGTTACGCGTTCTTTCTTTCTATCATACTACAAATCGTTGTAACAAGCAAGAAATTCCGGCGGCTCCCATTCAGGAGCCGCCAAGGATTACAGCTCATTTATTCTACCGAAAGTGCCGGACGATTCCGACCTGCCAGGTATCCCGCTGCCATAATCACCACGGATGCAGCAATGCCGATGAACAGCGCGTCAAAGGGCAGCACGTTCAAAACACCAAAAATCAGCACCAGCAGCGGCGAGACAATAATAGAGCACATGGCAAACTTGTGGGGAATCTTTCCCGGCAGCCACAGGGCGCAGCACATTGGCACCAATACCACCGCGCCCCGGAGCCCCATGGACATAAAGGCGAACTGCAAAATCGTATCGCCCAGGGAGCCGGTGGACAGACAGCAGCCCAGCAGCAATACAGCAGCAGTGACGATTTTCCCCACGATCGCCTCCAGCCGTGGATTGTTGTCCAGCTTATGGGTAAACTTTTTTACGATATCCTTATTGACAATGAACGAGATGCCCAACGCCAGACCTGCGCCGGTACCAACCACTGCCACAAACAGGGTGCCCATGACAATACCGGCTAATACCGGGGGCATATGCTCCATGACAAAGCTGGTAAGCGCGGTTTTTGCCACGATCCCGGGATGGGTGGCGCGCATATAAAGCCCCACCAGAATACCGCCGATGCCGATGGGCGGAATCAGGAATGCGCTCATCACTGCGCCCTTTCTGGCACAGGCATCGGATTTACAGGAAATCACCGCCTGGGCATAGGTCTGGGTGGTCAGCACGCCGAAAATCAGAGAAAGACATGCGCCGATATCCTTGCCTGCCCCTCTTGCCATCAGAGAGAAGAAATGGACGTCCTCGGGATTGTCAATGCCCTTAACCATATCCACAAAGCCGCCTACGCCGCCGGTGAGCGACAAAACAATGGCGCCGCAGCCGATCATGGCAATGTACAAAAGTGTCAGCTTCAAAACGCCTACCATGCCTGCGCCCTTTGCGCCGCCGAACACCACATACAGCACCATAAATGCCGCCGCAATCAGCAGTTCCACCACCATGCTGAGATTGGGGAACAGCACGGTAATTACGGCAGTCGCGGCAATAAGCTGGGAAATGATATTGATAAACGTACCTACAGAGTTGAGGATCGAAGCGGAAAGTCCTGCTGCCGAGCCATATTCATGCCCGATCATCTGCACCAGTGTGGCGCAGTGGCTATTCCGAAAGGGCTTTACATACACCAGCGCCAACACGAGACATGCAATGCCGCCGCCCAGGGTAAACCACCAGGCGCTCATACCATAATTATAAGCCAGCTGCGCCGTACCAACGGTAGACGAGCCGCCCACCAGCGTGCCCATAATGATGCCCGCTGTGATGGCAGAGCCATTTTTGCTGCCCCCTGCCTTAAACTTGGTGCCGGAGTAAATACTCAGCCCCAGAATCATTGCCACGGTCAGGATCAGACCGCCGATCATCCAAATATTCATGCTTTTACACCCATTCCTACCGAATTCCCCTGCCAATTTTCCATGCAGGGCAAAAAAGCGTAAGCCGACCAAGCCCAGAGGTACTTCCCCTGTGCTCAGCCGGCTTTTAAACAAGGCTGCTGCGGCGGATACCGCAGTTTTTGTCAAAACAGCTTACGTTATGCCTTTGTTTCGCTGCGGACCATTTCCGCATATTGTGTGCCCACCATTTTTATGGCACTGATTAAAGCCTTTTTCAGGTGCCCCTGGTACTGGCGCTCCATACGCGCCACCAGCGGTTCAATCCCCTGCTTCATATCGTAGCCAATGATGAGATTACTGACAAATTCCTTGGCAAGCCCAGTGACCATGGTGCACTCCACATTGTGAACCACACCGGTGTCCATGTCGATCAGCGCCACCAATGCCATCTCTTCATAAATCCGCTGGGCAGTGGTGTTGCTGGGCATTCTGGCATACCCGGAAAACAGGACCAGATCCATGCCGGTACCTCCCGTTTATTCTGCCAGACGCCGGGACCGCATGGCGGGTGGAACCGGCGGGCATGCCGGAGCCGCAATGGGGCAGCGTATGGCAGGAAATCAGGGCATCAAACAGGGTCGTCCAGGAACTGCTTCTCCAGACGGAACACCTCAAAGAGCTGCTTATCGCGCTTTGCCTTCAGCTCCTCCAGGTCTACGCCCTCATAGTCATAGAAGCCCTTGCCGGTCTTGATGCCCAGCTCGTTGTGTTCCACCATCTCTTCCAGCACAATGGGGATATCCTCACCCTTGGGTGGATGGGGCATCTCATAGCTGTGGTTCCGGAAGTTATTGGCGGTCATATCTACACCGCCGAAGTCCATACGCTTGCACAGACCCAGTACACAGGCGCGGGGAATGAAGCTCGCCTTGCAAGCCAGGTCAATTGCCTCCGCATCGCAATAGCCATGCTCCAGCAGGTAGAAAACCTCCTGGTTCAGGCACTGCTGCAAACGGTTTACAATATAGCCCCGGATAAACTTCTTCATAAGTACCGCAGTCTTGCCGCACTTTTTCAGCAGTGCCATGGCAACGTCGGCATACTCCTGAGGTGCCTGCTCACTCTTGACCACCTCAACCAGAGGAATCAGCTGAGGGGGCGCATACCAGTGGCAGATGATCTGCTGGGGCAGCAGCTGCTCCGGCACGATCTCAAAAATATTCAGCGCAGAGGTGTTGGAAGCGATAATGACATCCGGTCCAACACAGCCAGCCAGCTGCTTGTAAAGCTCAGTCTTAGCATCGCGATTCTCCACGATAGTTTCCTGAATAAAGTCCGCACCGTCCACTGCCTCTTCCACGGTCATGGCAAAGTTGACGCGCCCGAAGATCGTTTCAACGTCCTCCTGGGCAATCTCGCCCTCCTGGGCAAAGGTTTCCAGCTGAGAATGCAGCGCGGCAATCGCCTTGTCACGGGTTTTCTCGGACCGGGTCCACATGGTGACCTGATAGCCGCCTATGGCATAGGTCTGAGCAATACCGGGGCCCATGGTTCCGGCGCCCAGTACCGCAATCTTCTTAATATCTGCTAAAGTTTTCATAATGTCTCTTCTTTCCGCTTTTTTAGCCGTACAGCACTGTGCAGACCGAAGGGGGGACTCTCCGGTCTGCACGTGTCATGCAGCCAACTCGTTTTAGAAGTTGATATACGTTACAAATAGGTTTTCTTCTTATGCATCAGTTTGTCAAATTTCTTTGAACCGCCGATGCAATCGAAGGTGCCTGACCCAGCGTTCAGATTTTTCGTCTGACAAGCCAAAAGCCCGCAGGAATACTTTATGTATTTCAAGGGATTGCGGCGAAGTCAGAGGGAAAAGATGACGCTACGGCAGGTGCATGAGATTGAGGAGGTGGTTCTATTGATTAGAAGGAGCCCTCTTCCCAAGCTACCAGGCGAACAAAGCCGCCGTCAGCCATCTCGCAGCGGAAGGGGAATGCTGCGATGGTCATTCTCTTACCGGTGACCTCATCGATGTCGCCGCCTGCGTTCTCGACGGTGCAGACACCCTGCTGCATGTAGATACGATGGCAGGGCTCGTAGTCGGGGAACTCCACCGTGGGGTCCTTGCCCGTGGCCTTGCGGTAGGCCTTGTCCAGCCAGGGCATCTGCTCGCTGAGGGGATCGTGCCACAGGGGGGCGTCGGTCGCGCCC
>CAJKNS010000119.1 GCA_905201305.1 uncultured Eubacteriales bacterium | reverse complement strand
CCCCCAAAGGGCAAAACGAAGGATACGAAGCTTGCGACGACGCAATCCGCAGACGTATTTGTGCGGTGTTGCCTTAGTCCTCCAGGCAGGGATTATCGCAGTAATGCCAAATCTCGCTGTCGGTTTTGTAGGGCTCCGGAATGGGCACGGGCTGAGGAATCGTAAACTTCGTCCAGTCCTCAAACAGCGGGCCGGGGGTAGCGGGTGCCACCATAGCCTGCGCCGCAGGGGATGCGCCGGGCTTCTTGGGCATCATGCCAGGGATATCCGATGCGCCGCCCATCTCCTGCTCCATCTTTTTGAGCATCTCCGGAGGGGGTGCCATACGGACGCGGTAAGCAAAGCCGCCGCCGCCCACGTTGCCGCCAATATCCGGGCAAACACGCAGGTTCTTGTACAGCCAGCGTCCATCCTCCAGCACAAAGTCGCCGCCATAGCGCTCCCAAAGCGCCTGCGAACGGATCTTGCCGTTGGCGGAAGCGTGGCTGTTGATGAAGCCGGGGGTATACCACAGCCCCTTGGCGGTCTTGCCGTCCTCTGCCACCTCAATGACAGGAGAGGTGGTCAGATGGTTGGAATACTCGGCTACGCCGTCCAGACGGGTGCAGTTTTCCACATCGGGATACTTGAGCTTGATGCCCATGAAGGTCTTGAACGCATTGCGCTCCTTCTCCAGTACATAGCTGAAGTAGTAGCTGTAGCGGTCATCCTGGCGACCCCAGCCGTGACCCCAGGTGATGTCCACCTTTTTGGACCAATATTCTTCCCACTCGTCACGATGAATGCCCGCGGAATGCCAGTAGACATGGCGGCTCATGACCTTTTCGCACTCCACCGCACCCACGGCACGCTGGATTCTGGTATGCAGATCAGACATTTCTCAGCCCTCCTTCTTGTAGTTGGGGTTGCCTTCGGGGCCGTTGCTGACGCACTCATCAAAGGAGTAGTAGGGCTCCGGAATCGCAGGGTAAAAACTGTAGTTATATTTCAGGGAATAGGCGTCCATGGGGATGAAGCTGGGGTCCTTGCAGTCCGCCATGGGGTTCTTAGGCTTCTCCATCTCGCCGGCGGCGATCTTCCGCTCCTGCTCCAGAATGGTGTCACCCTTCAGGTCCTGACCGGCGGGAACCGCAAAGTCGGTGCCGATGAACAGATGCCAGATCTTCCACTCGCCGTCCTCCTTCATGAAGTCCACGCCGTACTTTTCATACATCATCAGACCGTCGGAATGGTCGGGATGTACGCCGCCTACCGCGCCGGGGGAATACCACAGCCCCTGGGCGGTCTTGCCGTCGGCTGCTACCTCGATATAAGGAGCGGTCAGCATATGGATCACCAGGGAGCCAATGCCCAGGTTTTCCTTGTTGACCTCTACACTGGGATCGGCTGCATGGAGCTCTTCTAGATCCTTCTGGTAGTTTTCTACACTGCCCTTGCCGTAGTAAGCGTCGATGCGCTCCATACCCACGTTGTAGCCCCAGTTCTGACCAAAGGAAGCGGTCTTCTGGTTTTCGGGCTTCTGGACCCAAATTTCATTCAGCTCCTTCTCATGGAGACCCTTGGCATGGTAATAGGCATGGCGACCCATCACGTTGCGGATTTCCATCACATCGGTGACCCGCTGGATGAGCTCCTCATCGGTGAATTCTTTTTTCACTGCGTATTTCATTGTGTCGGCCTCCTTTCTTAAAGTCCGTAGGTGAAGGTGTCCGCAAAGCTGTGATAGGGCTGTGGAACACCGGGGAAATCTACGTTCTTCCGGCGGTCATGCCAGTGCTCATAGACCTCAGCGGGAACATTGGGCTCGGGGAACTTGAAGTCCGCGATGGCTGCATACTCCGGCAGCACAGGCAGGGGTTCTGCCTTCTCTACCCAGGTGGTGCCTGCCCGGAAATTGAGATCCTCGGCGTTCACCATATGCCAGATTTTCCATGCGCCGTCCTCATAGATGAAGTCGATGCCCATCCAGCCCCACTGATGATAGGTGGCGATGCCGGTCTCGTCATAGTTGGTGTTGCCCCGCATGAAGTACCAGAGACCCTTTGCGGTCTGCATATCCTCGGCCAGCTCCACAATGGGAGTGGTGAAGTTGTTAACATCCAGAGAGCCTGCGCCGAAGATTTCCTCTACGGTCTTGCCCTCAAACTTGTCGGGGTTGGCGGCCTTGACCACCTCGGTGCGGAGCTTCAGGAGATCCATTGTGGCCTTGTAGTAGCCTTCAATAGCCTCTGCGCCCTTGTAATATCCATTGTTAAAGCCCAGGGTGATGTCCTCAGCCTTTTTGGCCCACATCTCGTCCCAGATTTTGTCGTCCCAGCAGTGAATGCCGTAGTAGGTCATCTTGCCCACCAAGTTCTCAATGGCGCGGATGTGCTCCCAACGGGTCACCTGCTCCTCCGGGGCCAGCTGTTTCTTGCCCATGGTGTTACCTCCATTCGTTGTGCGCAGGATCGCTTCACCTGCGTAATATCTCTAAGCAGATGATACCCCAGCTTCTGCCGAAAAGCCAATGCCAATGCGGCATGTATCCAAACCGCAGATGTAATGGTCCCATGCCCCGGTTCTCCAGAACAGCACCGATCACCGCACCAATCGCGAAAACGCAAAACGCACCCCCGCCGCGGTACGTCAATGTACACGGTGGGGGTGCTCCTTTAAACATTCAATTGTGATGCGATATTCCCGTTTTGTCAGGGCATAATGCTGTTGGCGCCATCCAGAATAAAGCTCTGTCCGGAATAGAACTTGCTGTCCGGTCCCGCGAGGAATGTCAGAGCCGCACCAATATCCGTCTCCGGGTCGCCCAGCCGATGCATGGGAAGCTGCTCCATCTGCTTCTCATAGAGGTCCGGAAACTTCTCCTTCCACGCCTTCGCCGCAGGAGATTCTGCACCGGGCAAACATACATTGACCGTAATTCCGTATTTTGCCCATTCCTTTGCCGCAATTTTGGTCAGACCGCGGATGGACTCCTTGTTGCTGGCATAGGCAAGCTGCCCCGCATAGCCGAACATGCCGGTGGCGGATGCAAAGTTGATGATGCGTCCCTCTCCCTGCTCCTTCATATAGGGGAAGCATGCCTGCATGAAATTCAGGCTGCCGATGGTACCCGTGGACCATGCCAGATACATGCTCTCATACAGCGTATCCTCCACCGGAGCCGACGGGGGCAGACTCTGGGCGTTGTTGATGAGGATATCCACCGAGCCAAAGGTTTCCACGGTTTTTTTCACCGCTGCCATAACCCCATCACGGTCCGAGGTATCGCAGGAAATCGCAATTGCCTGACCGCCCAGCTCCTCAATCTCCTTGGCAGTCTGCTCCACCGGTCCAAGCCGGCGGCCGATACACGTCACCCGCACGCCCCGTTTTGCCATACACAGTGCCACACCCTTGCCGATGCCCTGACCGCATCCGGTGATAATTGCCACTTTTTCGCTCAGCTGTTTCATGTCATAAGTTCCTTTCTGTGCGCGGCTTCTTCTGTCCGCGATGGAATTCGCTGTCGTTTTCCCGTCTTTCCTGTCCGGACAGGCACCATGCGCACCGGACAATTACGGGGTTTTGTTGTGGTTCCATACTAGAACAAATTGGCTTTTCCTGCAATGTCAAATCGCATAAATGCCGAAAACAGTATTGTGCATTTTACCTGTTTTCATTTTTGAATCACCGCAACTGCACAGGGTGTCGCTTACATCCGTATCGTCTGCATCCACAAAAGCGCCCGCTGGCGCTCCTGTGTAAACTCCCGCCGTTTCTTTTTTGTTGCTCTCTCCAGACAGTCGTGATTAGTTATGTATCACTTCAGCATAGCAAACGATGGAGACACCGTCAATTTGGTCAACCAGAGCAATGCGGATTTTATATACATACAGCAAAGTGTTGGCTCTTCTATGGCAATACCGCAAGCCAGAAACCGAAGCCTGCCGCCAGATGCTCAGTTTTCCTTTGTCACAAGTGCCGCCTTTAACTCCGTCTCTATGGCTGCAATTTCATCGGGATCTCGAAAATAGCCACTCAGCTTCATTGTGCCGCGGCAAAATCGCATGGTATCGCGTTCTGTATTCCGCACCAGCTGTATTTCGATGTACTCAAAATTCAGTGTACTCAGCCAGGTTCCGCGCAGTGACGCTTCCATTGCCCTATAATCATCAATCAGGCAGCGCTCGAGCTCCGCAAAACTGCCGTACACCTGATGGAATTCTTCATAACCCGTGTCCAGCTCATGAACGCCGCCGCCCACCCGGCACGTCTGGGCTTCGAAGCCAAAGTCAGCTACAATTCCGACCGCCGTTCTGACCATGTCCAACAGCCGTATTACCATGTTCAGCGATTCTACCCAAAAGCGAAATGGCGAATCATATACAATCTCTACCGTGTTCATCCGGATTCTCCTCTCTATCCACATGAAGCCCAGCGGCTCCCCAACCTGCAATACGCCAGTCACGTGCTTTCCAGTTCAACCAAAACAGCATAATATAATATTATACCTGAAGCAGGCTTCCAAATTCAACAGTCTTGTCTAAACAACCTGTTTTCTTGTAGAAATAACCTGTTTTTCTTGATTTTCCATTGTATGCTATGCTATGATATCCATGGAAAGGCGGTGGTTCCATGGACGTTCGATTTTGGCTGGATGCGCTTTCTGCCCTTTTGCAGATTGTCGCCGCCTATTATATGACATACCGCTATACCCAGGCAACGCACTGTGCTTCGCGGACCGCGGTATCCGCCGCTTTGGTTCTTATTGTTTACATGCTTACCGATGGTATACTGCTAGTACGCGCTGTCGCCACCTGCATGCTTCAATTAATTCTCGCGCTGATCGGAACCAGAATTCCTAAAATCAACGCCGTCATCTACACGGTATTGAGCATTTTTATGATGTTCATTGCCGAATTCCCCAATGATTTAATGCTACTGCTGGCATATCCGGATTTTACTTCCATGCAGCAGCTGCCCATCTCGTTCATCGTGATAATTCGGCTGCTTTCTACCCCCTACTACATCTTCTGCTATTACATCACCTGGATCATATGCGACAAGCTGTTCCACCGGTATACTTCGAAAAACGTCAAACGGTATTTGCCCCTTTTTGTTTTCCAGACTGCCATTCTGCTGGCGCTGATTTATATGGACGCCCTCGCCCTTGCCGTTCAGGGCGTCATCATGCCCTTTGCCATCTGCTCCACCCTCATTGTCGTGTTCATGATCGTCATGGACTATATGCTGATGCACACCTTTGAGCAGCTCAGCAAGCTGCACCAGCTGGAGCTGGACAAGCAGCAGTCGGAGCTGCTGCTGAAAAGCGAGGCAGAGAATTATTCCAGATTGCAGCAGCAGTCCCAGATCATACGCCAGCTTCGCCATGATATGATCAATCAGCTCCAGGCAGTCCGGATGCTGCTTAGCGGCGGACATACCGACACTGCCGTCCAGCAGCTTGACTCCTATTTTACCGAGGTGAAGCAGTGGGGCAACGCGGTATTCTCCGGCAACGCGGTCATTGATGCCGTCATCAATACCAAACATTATCTCATACAGGATCATGAGATTGCGTTTCATTACGAGGGTCAGCTTCCGGCGCACATCGATTTTGATTCCACCGGACTCAGCAGCATTGCTTCCAACCTTCTGGATAATGCCATCCATGCCTGTGCCAAGCTTCCGGCAGAGCAGCGCTCCATTGACTTTTCCGCGATTCTCCACGGCAGTGAGCTGCTGATTTCCTGCTCCAATCCCTCCGGCGGCGCAGCAATCACGGCGCCCCAATCACCGGAGCTGTCCTCTGAGCACGGCTGGGGACTGACCATTTTGCAGCAGCTGGCAGACCGCTATTCCGGACAAATGGACATCAAAACAGATGCTTCCACCTTTCGGATTGCACTTTGGATCCCGCTGGATTATGAAAAGGAGCCCGCAAAATGACACCGCTTTCCATCTTTCTTTTGGACGATAACGAGATATTTCTGCACGGATTTGAGGCAAAGCTGACCGAATGGCTGGAGGCGCACGCCCCCAGCGGCTATTCTATCCTCTGCTTTACCGATATTCCCTCCATGCTGGAAGCCGCCAAAACCACTCCCGTAGATTTGGTCATCTCCGATATTGACCTGGGAACGGGCGCGCGCTCCGGCATCGACGGCGTGAGTGAACTGAAAAAGCAATGTCCCGGCTGCGCCGTGATCTATTTGACCGCCTATCTCTCCTACGTCACGGATGTCTTTGAAACCTCGCCCATCTACTATATTCTAAAAGACGAATATGAAACGCGGATTGATAAGGCAATGCGGCGCTTCTTCCAGTACCGCACAGAGCAAATGCAGTATGTCTCCATTGTTTCCGGCGGTGCACGGGTTGTGGTTCCCCTCAAGGAGCTGGTCTATTGTGAGCGCAAAGTGCGAAACATCCATTTACTCCTGGAGGACGGTCGCGATTTTACAACGAACCTGAGCGTCAAGGAGCTGTATGACCTGCTGCCCAAAGAGCAGTTTTCCATCTGCCATCGGGGCTATATTGTCAACCACCGTTACATCTCGGCAACCAGGCGCATGGAAATTACCCTTTCCACTGGAAATACGCTGCCGGTAGGGCGAAGCTACTGCGACAGCTTCCGTGACAATTATCACCGCTGGCTCTCAACCTACGTATCCGGTTAAACAGCTAAGGCAACACCGCAAGCCAAAAAACGCAAACAGACCTCTGATTTCATCGAAAGAAATCAGAGGTCTGTTATTTGGTTTGTATGGATTACGGAACCGGAATTGCCTGAATCAGAATGTGTCCCTGATACAGTCGATCCCGCTCCGGCTCCACAGGGATACCGTCAACGGAAACGGACAGCCGACGATCTGGCGCAGCTTCCAGTCGGCTGCTGCCCGTGAGCATCAGCTGAGACACATGGCTGTCTCCGGTCACGGTCCACCGGGCGTCTCCCTTCAACGTTACCGCAACCGTGTTATGCCCGCTGAAATAGGGACGGTTGCCGACACTGCCAATATAATAGTATTCGTCACTGGTAAAGCTGGCTTTCTGCTTGCCGAACTCATCAATGTGGTGGGTTTCGGTGGCGGAAATGGCACCGGTGAGATGTGCGCCGTCCTCCAGCGTCACCTGCAGGTCATGGGCAGACTTTCCATAATAGCCGGTGCCGTTATAAAGGCTGCCTTCCAATTCCACATGGCTT
>CAJKNS010000118.1 GCA_905201305.1 uncultured Eubacteriales bacterium | reverse complement strand
GGCGGCTTCCACTGTCAGATGAAGAACCGTCAGCTGACGCTGACCACCGGAAAGTGCTACATGTTCAATGTGAATATCAGCAAGCAGATCAGCCCCTGCGACAGCAGCGCGCAGCTGCTCAACTGTCTCATTTCCCGGAACTATCTGGAGGACATCCTGCTCAAGCAGTTTGACCAGAATATACTCTTTTCCGACTTTTTAACCCAGTCCTTTTACACGGATAGTACCTCTGAGCCCATGCTGGAGTTTGATACCTCCGACAATATGGATGTAAAATACGTCTTCGCCATGGCAATCATTGAGCATGCCAATCAGATGCCCCTATGGCGAACCATGATTAACAATTACATCTCCGCGCTGATTGTTCAGCTTTTGCGGCTTCATATGGACCATCGGGACGCCCAGCACTATCTCCAGCTGGGCAGTCACAAGCTCTCCGATATTATGATCTATATCGACAATCACTGCGACACCGCCACCCTGGAAAACATTGCGTCCACCTTCCACTTCCATCCCAGCTATCTCAGCAAAATCATCAAGGACAATACCGGCTTAACCTTCACCAGCATTCTGCAATATACGCGGCTGAAAAAGGCGGCGCTGCTGCTGAAAAATACGGACTGCTCCATTAGCAGCATTGCGCATCAGGTGGGGTATAACAACATTTCCTACTTCTATCAGCTCTTTCAGGGGAAATACGGCGTCACTCCGGCAAAATACCGTCAGCGGCAGTAGCATCCGACTACGAAAAAGCCCGAAAAACAGGATTGGTCTTGTTTTTCGGGCTTTTCTTATTCTATGATCTCATTCAGGCGCGCCCGGTTTTCGCCTTACTGCGCCATCATTCTGTCGTAAGCAGCCTGATATACGTCGATGATATCCTGAATATGCATATCCTGAATGGTCTGCTTGAACGCAGGCAGGTTCGCAATATCCTCTTCACCCATCAGGAAGGCAAGGGCATGCTCAGACATATAGGTCAGCAGGTCCGGAGAATAGGTCGAATAGATTTCCTGCTCTTCCTCCGTGAAGGTGGAGGACAGACCGGAGGGCATGTTGTATGCACCGTCGGCATCCTGGGTCTGGACATACTCCAGCGCCTCAATTACGTCGGGCTCATAGGTGCTCAGCAGACGGGAAGCATCCTTCAGTGCAGGAACCAGGTCGCCGGCATACAGGATCATTGCGCTAGATGCGCTCAGATCAGGGTTGTTGGTAATCAAATCGGTCAGGACAATGTTGCCGTCGCTATCCAGCTCATATGCCTCGCCTTCGATGCCATAGCTGGCAAGACGGCTGCCATCCTCGGTGTAGAACCAATCGATCATCTGAATAACCAGCTCGGGGTTCTCGCAGTTATAGGACACATTCCACACGCCGGATTCCAGAGTCACCGGCTCGCTGTCACTGAAATGATAGGTGTCGCCCTCATTCTCCACCGGCATGTGCAGTGCAACATAGTAAGCGTCGCCGCCCAGCTGCTCGGCATAGTAGGAAGCGTTTGCAAGCATGGTAGTGAAGACTGCATTTTCGCCGCGCAGAACATATTCCTCGCAGTAGGGACCGCCCTCCATGCTGAGGATATGGTCGTTAATCAGACCGTCTTTATACCAGGAGGAAATGGTCTTAACATATTTATCATACTGCTCGGTGAGGAAGCCAAACTGTACCTTTCCGTCCACCACGTACAGAGGAAGATTGACATAAGATCCATTCTGGAATACGGCAGAGATACCATAGCCGCCGCTGAGCACATTGCCGGTGCCCATATCGCCAATGACACTCAGAGCCAGAGGCGCGATCACGCCATCTTTTCCCTTCATGCCCCGCAGCATCTGATCCCAATCATCAAATGTCTTGACATCCTGATAGTTCATACCGATTTCGTCCAGCAGATCGCCTCTTGCCACGATGCCGGCAAAGGGGAGATTGTTGACGTTAATCTGCCAAAATGCGGAGATTTCGTCATCGGTCATAACGTTGGAGGTGAAGCCGTACTTCTCAATGGCAGCCAGATAATTGGGCATATATTCCTTGTAGTCCGCCATGTTCAGGAACACTTCATCCTTTACGCCTGCCGAAGCGCCGCCGGGATACCATGCGCCACCCTGCACAATAATATCCGGTACGGAGTTACTGGCAGCCAGCAGTGCAAACTGCTCTTTTGCCAGCTCCGAAGTGACCGCCGTTACATCCAGCTTCACGCCGGTATGCTCCGACCAGCCACGCAGAACGCTGATCTGGTCATAGTGCTCCGCATCCACATAGGGCGCGATTGCAGAGTTGACAGAGGTAAACATGCTAACCGTCACATCATCCTGCACCGGGAAAATATCCTCCAGCGTGTTTTCCACATTGGACGCCTCATTTTCGGGTGCCTCAGCATCGGGCAAGCTTGCCGCAGTCTGCTCCGGCGCCGCAGAGGTTTCCGCTGTCTCAGAGGTTGCAGGTGCGGCAGACGAAGGCTCTGCGGTGGATCCCGTTCCTCCGCAGCCGCTGAACAGTGCCGCAGCCAGTGCCGCTGTCAATACGAGAGACATTAGTTTTTTCATGTTTTTCTCCCCTTTGGGCATATTTCTTGCATTGACGCTGCATCGTATTGGTGAATGGCTGCGTGCAAAGCAGTGACACACCGTCCTCCCGTTTCACGTCCGCTTTCACCATTTCTATGCAGAAACACACAAGATTTAGCTCCATTATATCGACTTTTTCATAGATTCAACAATAACGAATGATGTTCTTCCATTGACCTTTTATAACTGTAGTGCAGGAAAGTGCCCTGGAAAAGGTCAATCCCATCTGTTTCTTTCTGCTCAAAATGAATTTTTCAAGATGTAATCCTGCGTATTGCTTACCATATGCGCTTCTCGTGGACCGCAGAAAGGCGCAATGGCTGTCTGCTTTTCCATTTCGGGAAGCAGACAGGCTGATTGTTCCATTTTTGTGTTGATATCCGGTAAGCTGCGTACATAGCAAAACGACAGTCCTGATTTATGGACTGCCGTTTTGCTCCTGTCATATCGCGTTTAATTATACAAGGAAAGTGGGATGGGTTACAGAACGATCATACTGCCGGAAAGCAGGGTCAGGTCTGCCATTTCATCACGGTTTTCCTCCATTTCCTGCTGCCAGCCGGAGCTTTCCACCTCCTGATAGACGCCGCTCCAGCCCCCGGACATCCGGAACTTTTCCCGCTGGCTCACCAGAGAAATACTCATGGGATTCCCCTGTTTATCCAGAAAGCTGTCTGTGGGCTGACCTGCACCGTCCAGCACAGGCAGAAGGGTAATGGGATATTCCCCGGCTTCGGCATTCTTTTTCGCCCGGAGCTTCAGGTCCAGCAGCTTGCCGCAGGGCTTATCAAACACATTGCCCGCAGTTTTCAGTACCACATCCACACCGGAGGTTGTCTCCGCCACAGTCACCTCATATCCCGTCAGCACAGAGCTGACAGTATTGACCCCCTCCACTGTAAAGGCATCCGTATTGATGCCAATGGAGAAGCCAAGCTGCTGCATCCCATAGCATTTTTCCATGGAAACCAGTACGGAGACAGTTTCTCCTGCCCGCACCTCCAGGGTCTGCTGCCGGAGTCCGTAATCATCCAGCCGAATGGTGCTGCCACGGTCCTTGCAGTTGGTATTGGGCATCATAGAGGGAGGATTGGACTCTCCTTCCTTCAGTTTTACGCCTAAATAGGTAAGTTTGTCTGCCTGGACATATTCATACCCTACACCGATCTGACCGTCAAACCAATTGATGTCCGTGGATGTGCCGGGCGTATATTCATAATCTCTGTAGAGGTCCCGGAAGGTGTGACTCTCCAAAAGAGAGATCATACAGCCCTTCATAAAGTTTTTCAGCGCAGCGGTGGTTCTGCCGGGATACTGGAGATAGTAGCGGTACAGCTCCATAAAGTCCCGGCACTCGCCAAAGTTGCCGGAATTCCCGAAGCACAGCAACCCGGAATTTGCCCCCAGCATATCGTTGATCTCATACATGTAGGAAGTCACGCCGTAGCCGTCGGTGATGACCATACCGTCGAAGCCCCATTCCTTTCGCAGCAGTTCCACGGTAAGATTTCCGTTTCCGCAGGCATTGACGGTACCCACGCGCCCAAGGGACGTCATGATTCCCTTGCCGTTTCCAATTTTCAGGGCATGTTCAAAGGCGGCAAAATAGTTTTCCCGCAGGGTCTGCTCATTTGCAAACACCACAAGTCCCTCTCTGGAAATCTCCTGATCGTTGCAGGCAAAGTGCTTCATACAGCAGTTGACGCCGCCCTCCTGCAATCCCTTGACAAAGTGACCGCAGATCCAGCCTGCCAGATGGGCATCCTCGGAAAAATAGTTGTTGTTCTTGCCGGAAAGGCAGCTCCGGTGGAGGTTGTTGCCCGGCGCATAGAAATAGGAGGTGCCTGCCTCTCCGGAGGCGGCAGCTTCTCTTGCCAGAGCCAGCCCCAGCTCATAGCACAGGCGCTTGTTAAAGGTGCACGCCAGAATGGTGTCGCAGTATTCCGTGGTGCGTCCCATGGGCAGCTTGTTATTTGCACCAATCTGACCTGGGGTATCGGCGGAGTAGGTGACAGGAATTCCGTATTCCGGGAGCGCCGGAATGTCAAAGCCGCAGTGGTAGAAGCGGCAAAGCATTTCATTCACACTGAGCTGACTGAGGAAATGCTCCCAAATTTGGCTCTCGACCTCCTTCGACCATAGGTCCGCCTGAATTCCGGTTAATTCCGCCAGCGCCGCGAGACTGTGATACTGGGGACTTTCTCTGTCCCGGAGCAGCCGGTTTACATCCTGGAGCATGAAGTTCTTCTGTTTCCCGGTTGGATCCCGGTAAACTGCCCCCGTGGTGGGCACGGGAATGTCGTCATCGTAAAGATGGACATAGGTGCCGTCCATCTCGTAATAGTCCGCAAGCCCGCGCTTTTCCAGGTCCAGGATCTGCGTGGTTTCCCGAGTGATCTCGTCCAGTACCACCGTCTCGGGATAGGTTCCCGGTGCTACGGTGGGCTTGCCGTCTATGTCCGTCCGGTGCAGGTAGACGATGTTCTCCTTTTCTGTGCCTTTTGCGTCAAAGCGCCAGCCGGCTTCGTCGCTGCCGGTGAAAAGATTCCGGTAAGCAGTCCCAGTAACCTCATCGTGGGTAAACAGCACATCATCGGGGCAGAACCAGTCGAGCACCGCCGCGGGAGCACGATGGGCGGAGTCGGCATTTGTGGACACCCGGAACAGATAGCTGCCCCGCTCCAGCACATAGCACGCTGCGGTGTCGGAATAGCAGGCAATGTCCCGGGCATTCCAGGTAAGGGTCACAGTTTCGGTTTCCCCAGGGGCAATAAGCCCGGTCTTTTCAAAGGCAGCCAGAACCACCAACGGCTTTTCCAGATTGTACTTCCCGTTTTCATAGTAGGGCGCGGTCACATAGAGCTGCACCACATCCTTGCCGGAGCGCTTCCCTATATTTTTGACCGCAACATTCACAGAAAAGCACAGCTCCCCGTATTCGTTTACGCCGGTTTGCAGCGCACCCGCCGTCCACTGAAAATCCGTGTAGCTGAGACCGAAGCCGAAGGGATAGACCGCCTTTTCCGGGCAGAAGGTTTCAAAATATTTATAGCCAAGATACACGCCCTCTTTATAGGCAACATAGTTGTGCCCATAGATATAAAGGTCCTCTGTGGTGCTCTTCCGGCTAAATGCCAGTCCGCCGCTGCACTGGCTGACCGGGTTGTCGTCATAGTCATAGACGATCTCATCGGTGAGCCGTCCCGATGGATTCACCCGACCCAGCAGCAGCCTTATCAGCGCCTCTGCACCCCGGGAACCGGGCTTGTTGCAGGTGTAGAACACGCCGCCCAGCTTCTCTGCGTCAATGGGATAAACATGGGGCGCAGGCTTCCCGTTTTCGTCCACATAGCGCAGCTCTACCCGGCTTTTAAAATCCGGGAAAATCTCTTTGCCGATGTTGTTGGAATACACTCCTCCGCCGTAGGTATACTGATAGAACTTGTGGTCCATGGACTTGACCAGAAAGTCTCCGTCTATGACAGAGTTTGTTGCAAGAATCACAAGGACCTTTTTAAAGTGCGCTGTGCAGAAGGACAGCATGGCAGCCTCCCCCTCAGACAGCCGCTCATCTCCCTTTTCATGGTCCGCACCCTCGCCGCCGTGGCGATAAAGCACCACTGCGGCTGTATCGGAAAAAGCTTTTGCTCTTGTCAGAAGCTCCTCCGGCATCCGCTTTATCCGAACAGAGCCATCCTCATTGTATACGTCATAGCCGATAAAGGGCTCGTGGTCCAGATAGCCGATGCCTCCGAACATGCCGGTGGAGGTACGGTTCTGGCGAACATATTCTCCGGCTTTCTCATCCCATCCGGAACCGGTGTACCCGGGATCCCGGGTCTTGTAGCCGGCGTAGAACGCAAACAGTTCCATGTTCATCTCCACACCGTACAGCTTGCAGACCTCCTCGGTGAAGAACAAGCCCGCATGACGTCCAAAGACATTGAGCTTTGCCCCTTCCGGCAGAGGCAGGACCCCGGTGTTTTTCAGCAGAACAAAGCCCTCCTGGGCAGACCGCAGCTGCTGCTCCTGCGCCAGAGCGTGCCGCTCCTGATACACCGGGTCATCCATGTCATACATGGGCGTTTGCATTTGAGGCATATCCGGCTCGTCCTCATCCTGCATTTTCTCGATCAGATCATCAGCCACCACCACAGGCGGAGGCGGCGGGACCGGACGTTTTTTTCGCTGTTTCATGGTTTTTCTTCCTTTCTCAGTGATGCGACAGACAGCTGTCCGCCGGAATGCAGCGTATAATCTCCCGCAAGCCGGCACCCCTCTGCGGCAATTGCCCGAATCGTTACGCCGGTTGGCGCATCGATTGCTTCAATCGACACGTTTCCCACCAGTGCCACGGTTGAATCCGCTGTGGCAAACCAGGTGGACGCCGTCAGGCTCAAATATGCGTGTTCAATCTTTCCCGTATAGTGGACGCGCTCCATCGTGATTGCCAAATCCCTGCGGATTTCCTCGTGCACAATATCACCGCAGACCGTCATATCCCGCAGCACAACCTTCATGCCATAGGTTTGGAAGCATTCATTCTCTCCCAGAACGTACTGCATCTCCTTGTCATTAGAACCCTGTTACCGGCGATGGGACACGTCGCCGGTAACAAACCTTGGGCAATACCGCATAATTCGGCAAGGAGATTTGGCGAGGAATTTTGCATCACAAA